>CAYXWE010000772.1:0-2508 GCA_964468145.1 uncultured Pleurocapsa sp. | reverse complement strand
AGTTCTAGGGTTGCTTCGCCAGCATCTTCCCCTTGCCAATTTTTGACTACACAATTAACCATAGTTATCTGTTTGTTATCTATCTATCTGTTCTTAAATAACAAGCTGTTACTTGCCAACAATGTTGCTCGGAGAAATACTTAGCAAAGAACCGGGCTTACCTGGGACTGCACCCTTGATGAGCAACAAGTTTTGTTCTGCATCAACTTTGACAACTTTGAGTTTGCGAGTAGTTACCTGCTTACCGCCATAACGTCCAGCCATTTTCTTACCAGGGTAAGTACGACCAGGAGTTGTACCAGCACCAGTAGAACCAGGGGCGCGGTGACTCTTTGAACCATGACTCATCAAACCACGGTGGAAGTTATGACGTTTGTGATAGCCTGCAAAACCGCGACCCATTGTTTTGCCACTAATATCTACAGTAGTTTCTGTATTGAAGATTTCAGAAATGTCTAGAGTCTTGCCTAGCTCATAACTTGCTGTGTCTTCTAAACGATACTCCTTAAGATGGCGCAAAGGACTTGCACCAGCTTTACCCAAATGACCCAATTCGGGTTTGGATAGAGCTTTTTCTTTGACTGCACCATAGCCAATTTGAATTGAGCTATAGCCGTCTGTTTCTTTGGTTTTTATTTGAGTTACGACACAAGGCCCAGCTTGAACCACAGTTACGGGAATTGCATTTCCTGTTTCTTTGTCAAAAACTTGGGTCATGCCTATTTTAGTGCCAAGAATACCGACAGACACGAGTTTTAGCCTCTCTATAATTGCAACACAACAAATCCCTTCGGAAGCTGTTAGCTCTTAGCTGTTGCGCTAATAGGCTTTCAGTTGAGAACTACCAGAAACTTGGGGGTAGGTTATTCACCGCTGACGACTGCTAGCCAGTACGGTGCATTTTTGCCTGACAAAAAAATAACCATCTCGAACGGATATTCACCACAAGAGGCGTTCGTGCAACTACACAAACGAATCTTTGGTCAAACCGCCACATACAAGATGTACAGCAGCAAATATATAATTTTTTCTAAGATTTACGGCTAGATTCAGCTTCTGCTGTTTCCAGTTAAAGTTACCTTCGATCCTCAAAGACTTAAAGAAATAAATTCCTTAGTTTCTTATAAGGAGGTAGCAAATCCTATAAATTTCTCACTTACCCCATAACAAGTTTGTTTTTAGCTTTTGTAAAAACTCCCTTATCTAGTATTTAGAGTCGAATCTTTTAACTAAGGGGGATGATTAGATTGTTATATCTATTATCTATAAGGTGAGATTTGCCAGTTTTAACCACAATTACTAATGATACAGTAATATTCGCAGTTATGGCAAGGATAGTTTTATACTGTTTTGAGAAAGCTCGAACCTTAGTTAAGACAAACAACAGAAAAACTAGAGAAGAGCAGAGACAAACACTATATTATCTGGATCGGCGATCGCTTTAATCTTATTTTGTATATACTTTTTTCTGATAGTTTACAAATGCGATCGCAACTTTTGTATATTCTTTAGCTCCTCGATACACTAGAAAGTACAACACTTATTAGCTGCATAAAGATTAACAAACAATAAAATGCTGAATTTTGATAGGATTACTTTCGATCCCCAAATAATGGCAGGACAAGCCTGTATTCGAGGGATGCGCGTATCTGTTTCTCTAATTTTGAACCTACTGGCAAATGGTAAAACTACTGAAGAAATTATTACCGATTATCCTTATGTTGAAGCTGAAGATATTAGGCAGTCTTTAGTTTATGGCGCGTGGTTGGCTAGAGAACAATACTATCCCAAAACAGATAAATTGGCGGGATGAAGCTAAAATTTCTAATTGTATTATTTCCATTTAATTTATCAGCGATTTTAGAGATAATTTAGATAGAGTGGAGATCGCACCTTTAAAACTATTTACACGATTAACATTTAATAGTTTTAACTTCGTAAGCCTTAAACTGGCGATCGCCTTAGTGACTTGGATTAATCGTAATAACGCTGGAAACGGGCATCAAAATTAGCTTTTTTTATTTGATTGCATCGGCTACATAAGACTTGCAAATTACTTATATCGTTGCTACCGCCTTTTGCTAGAGGGATAATATGGTCTATGTTGAGCTTGGTTTCTGTATCTTTTTTACCACAGCTTTGGCATTGATAGTTGTTGCGCTACAATACGTATTTTATAACAGATTGGGGTATGTTAATTCGTGGTGTTTTGGACATGATTAAGTCATGGTTTGGCGAATATCATCGAGGGAATTAACATTTTTGTGTAGATCGCTATCTTGGGTTTTTTCTGGTTCATTAGGGCAAAATTCTAAGATAACTCTCATTCTGCTGGCTGCCTTTTTTCCATTCTCCAGATTTAGGTTCAAGAATTTCTGCTTCTACAGCCTGGCTCAAATTACTGCAATTCCCTTTATAATTTGGAGGAGTTCCTAAACCTGTTTGCTTTAATTGTTCTAGTAATTTTGCTAATACTAATTGTGTAAAAAAGCTATTTATTTTTTCCAT
>CAYXWE010000771.1:0-2508 GCA_964468145.1 uncultured Pleurocapsa sp. | reverse complement strand
CATAGAAAATAATCCTCCCCAACTGGGTCAAAGTATTATCCTCAACAGCAAAACTGAATACCAAATCTTACCTTTTTCATATGAATAGCCGGGCGATGTTTATCTAATTGAATTAGAACAGTTACCATTATTAGTCGATCGAGATAGTTAACTATGAAAGAAAATTCCGTATCCTCCCTGCAAATTCCCGTGGCGATGGCAATAATTTATCAAGAAGGTAAATATTTAATGCAGTTACGAGACGATCTTCCAGAAATTCTTTACCCAGGAGTTTGGGGTTTATTTGGCGGTCATTTAGATCCAGGAGAATCTCCAGAAGGGGGATTAAGACGAGAATTAATCGAAGAAATTGGTTATCGAGTTGATGAGTTGACCGAGTTTCGTTGTTACGAAGACGATAGAATTATACGTTATATGTATTCTTGTCCCTTGGTCGTACCAATTGAAGAATTACAACTCAACGAAGGTCAGGATTTGGGGCTGTTGACCCCCGAAGAGATAACCCAGGGATTTGGATATTCTCATCGTTTGCGAGAAAAGCGATCCCTTGGAGATATTCATCGTCAAATGATGCTTGATTTTATTAACACCCGCACGCCCAAAATCTGATTGGTATTAGTGTCCCCAGCCAGTACTTGCTACAAAATGCTATACCTAATGTATGGGGATGAAACTTTGTATTATATCCAGCGAATTATAAAAATCAGCCTAAAAATCTGATAAATCTAGTAATTCTAATCAATAGCTAAGGTTTTTTTTAGTAAATTATTAGTAATATCTCACATAGTTTTATTCAAATAAAAGAGCAGCTTCCATTTACCATCAAAAAGTTGGCTCTAACTTTACTGTAATTATCAATTAAATTTAACTTGCTCATGAAATACTCTGATAAACGTTTTGGTTCGATCTTAAATGGATTGAGATTTAACTTTGGCGATCGCGGTTTAGCTTCAAAATTACTAGTAGCCTTAGCTACAACTTCTCTACTAGTCTCCCAAAGTCATTCTCCTGCAACAGCAGCATTAGATGAGAGTCCCAAAACTGTTGTTGACGAAGTATGGCAAATCGTTAACAGTGAGTTTGTAGACCGCGAGTTCAATCATACTGACTGGAAAATTAAACGACAAGAATTACTCCACAAGCAATACACCGACGACAAATCTGCCTATAAAGCAATTCGTAACTCTTTAAAAGATCTCGGAGACCCCTACACCCGTTTTCTCGAACCTAAAGAATACGAAGAATTAACCAGCCAGACTTCTGGAGAGCTTTCAGGAATTGGTATCCAACTAGGAATCAATGAAAAAACCAAGAAGTTAACCATTTTTGCCCCTATACCCAACTCTCCTGCTAGTAAAGCGGGATTAAAACCAGGCGATCGCATTACTAGCATCAACGGTCAGTCTACCGAGTCTATGAGTCTGGAGGAAGCCTCTGCCCAAATTAAAGGCGAAGTTGGTACAAAAGTAAAGTTAGAAATCCTGCGCCAAGAAAAACCAGCCTTTGAAGTTACTATTGCCAGAGCGCAAATCGAACTACCTTCGGTGAGTTACAACCTCAATCAAGAGCAAGATTCTAAAGTAGGCTATATCAAGTTAGATGAATTTAGCTCCCATGCAGCAGAACAAATGCAAAAAGCGATCGAAGACCTGAGCAAGCAGCAGGCTTCTGGTTTTATTCTAGATCTTCGAGGCAATCCTGGAGGCTTGTTATTTTCTAGCGTTGAAATTGCTCGGATGTGGATGGAAAAAGGAGAAATCGTTCACACCATCGATCGCAAGGGCGGTAATGAGAAGTTTTCGGCAAATGGTAAAGCTATCACCGATTTACCGTTAGTAGTTTTAGTAGATGGTTATTCTGCCAGTGCTAGTGAAATTTTAGCAGGAGCATTGAAAGAAAATCGCCGTGCCAAAGTTGTTGGCAGCCGTACCTATGGCAAGGGTACAGTGCAATCAGTCCATGCTTTATCTGATGGTTCTGGTTTGGCGGTTACAATTGCCCGCTACTACCCTCCCAGCGGGATCGATATCAATAAAAAAGGTATTGCTCCCGATATCGAGGTAGACCTCAGTCGCGAACAACAAACCAATTTGAGCATTAATCCCAGTTTAATTGGCACAAAAGACGACCCTCAATATGCTAGAGCAGTAGCGATTTTAAAAGGAGAAACAATTCGTAAAGCTCAGAACACTCTGACTAAATCTCTTACCAGCAATCGAGTCAGATCGGCTAACCCCAGTCAGCCCTCTAACATCAAATAAATATTAAGCGGGTGTAGTTTGCCCTGAGAGGAATGGCGAACTTGGTTCGCCTCCCCCAAAATTGAGCCAAGGTTGAGGACTTGCCTAGTCTTCTTGGCTATATACGAATCTATCCCACTAATTAATTTTTATGTTTTTTAGCAGTTCAAAATAATAAAATAGGACTTACGCATTGACTGAATAACTCAAATATGTAGTACTAATTTTAGACATTCATTTGTGATTTTTCGATGCTTATGAAGCGATC
>CAYXWE010000770.1:0-2509 GCA_964468145.1 uncultured Pleurocapsa sp. | reverse complement strand
AAAGTTATTTTATTCCTCTGGCTCATGCATACGGTTTCTATTTGGAATGACTATAGTATTAGTTTTTTGTCAGATTTGGTTGTTAATTTTACCTATTATTTGGCTGCTTAAGATCGAACAAAAAGCGATCGCGATACCTCCACCAACAAGATTTGATTGGATAACTGGAGTAGTAATTGGTCTACTGATGTTTGGTATTATTTTGGCAGTCTATTGGTTATTGTTGAAACAGTGGATTGATGTTGATGTTGTTCGAGCTAATACTATTTCTCCTCAAAGTTGCACTCTTTTATTATTTAGATTTTATTTCTCGCATCCGCGCAAAGACGCAAAAGGATAAATTTTTATTTAGTGCATTGTCATAGAGAATTGGTCTAAGTTAGAGCAAATTGGCAATTTAAATCGTCAGGCTTTTATCCTGAGTGGTGCTTATTTCATTTTAGTTAATGCCTTAATTGAAGAATATTTTTGGCCTTGGTTTATTTATTCTCGATGTGAAGAGTTAGTTTAAGGTAAAGTTGCTGTTTTCCTCAGTGCTTTATTTTTTACACTGCACCACGGGATTGGTTTGGCAGCATTCACCAACCTTCGCGTTACGGTAATTATTAGTCTAGCGGTTTTTATAGCGGGTGCAATATGGTCGGAGTATTATCGTCGCTATCGTTCGATTTGGAAAAATTATTTCATACCAAATCCGATTTGCAGAGGATACGATAAATTTAAAGCGCGATCGGCAACTCTTACCCTACTACCTACTACCTCCTAGATGGTGCTACCTCAACAAGGCCTTTAAGTATTGTATGTAAACAGGATTTAGTATCAGTCATGCGATCGCAGATCTTGCGATCGCATATTGTTCCTTGGCAAGTTTTTTTTGATTAAACTTCAAGAGGGGTTTCAAAATATTGTGGTAACGGCTTTTTAGCTTATGCCAATTCTCTATGGAGTTGCGCTGAATAAAGCTGATGTAATATAGCAATCCTATTTGAAACTAGAGAAAGATTGGTTGTAACTGTCTTTAGTCATTAAACATACTCCAAAATGATTTAGTCTGGGTGACTGTGGAAATTCTGAGCTATAATCCCGTATTTGGGTGCAAAAATCATTGCTATAACAAACAACACCGTCAAAAGTACCACAATCGAGCCACCTGTAGATACATCAAAATGATAGCTAAGATAAGTCCCACCTACACAAGAGAAAACACTGGTTGCAATAGAAATCCATAGCATACGGTCAAAGCGATCGCTCAATAAGTAAGCTGTCGAGCCAGGGGTTACTAGCATGGCAATAACTAAAATAATACCTGCAGTCTGTAGGGCGGTAACGATGGTAAGAGCCAGCACCGAAAGCAGAGTATAATACATGAATCGAGTATTAAGACCGATGGCTTGGGCGTGATTGGGGTCAAAGCAGAACAACAGTAAATCTTTGCGTCGTATCAAAATCACTACCAGAGTAATCGTACCTGCAATCAGAGTTTGGATTATGTCCTGTTGAGATATACCCAAAACATTGCCAAACAAAATGTGAAACAGGTCTATGTTACTGGGAATTTTAGTAACTAGCACCAGCCCGAAAGCAAAAAAGCCAGTAAACACCACTCCAATAACCGCATCTTCTTTAAGGCGAGTTGTTGATTTAATATAGCCAATCGCCACTGTAGCCCCAAATCCAAATACAAACGCTCCGATGGCAAAGGGAATATTTAGGGCATAGGCTACTACTACCCCAGGTACAACCGCATGAGAAACCGCATCCCCCATCAGTGACCAGCCTTTGAGAGTAATGTAACAAGAAAGCACCGCACAAACTAAACCGACAAAAGCACTGACCCAAATCGCCCGTACTAAAAACCCATACTGCAAAGGTTCGATCAGCCAGTCTAGCAAAGGAATGTTGGCAATTAAATTACTCATGCTGCATCTATTTCGGATGTACTAAACATTTGGCGCAGGCTGGTAACTGGTAAACCACCGAAGGTCATGGTTAAGTTTTCTTCGGTAAAGGTTTCTTTTGTTGTTCCAGCAGCTAAAACAGTTTGGTTGAGGAGAATAGTGCGATCGCAAAAGGTAGAAATGGAAGCCAGATCGTGGGTGGACACCAAGATAGTGTGTCCTTCTTCTCGTAGCTGGATCAGCAAATCGATAATCCGTTTTTCTGTTTTTATATCTACTCCCGTAAAGGGTTCGTCGAGTAGAATTACCTTTCCTTTTTGAGCCAAAGCACGGGCTAAAAATGCCCGTTTTTTCTGTCCCCCAGAAAGTTCGCCAATTTGACAATCGCGAAAATCAATCATGCCCACCCGTTCTAAACTCGACCTTACTAGGCGACGATCTTTCGCACTGGGAATGCGCAACAGGTTCATGTAGCCGTAGCGTCCCATCATTACGACATCGAATACGCTCACGGGAAAGTTCCAATCCACTTCATCTGATTGAGGTACATAGGCCATCAACTGCCGTTTTTGCGCTTTTTTAAGGGAAATACCGCCAATGCGAATTTGTCC
>CAYXWE010000769.1:0-2510 GCA_964468145.1 uncultured Pleurocapsa sp. | reverse complement strand
TATGAGTCGGACATTAGATAGCGATCGCGTACCGCAAATGGTTGTGGAATTAGTTCTCTATCACGAACTACTGCACAAACATCACGGTGCTATATTGTTAAATGGAAAAAGGATGGTGCATACCCCTGAATTTCGTCGCAGCGAACGTCAATTCCGCCACTATAAAGAAGCACAACAATGGTTAGAGCGATCTCTAATACTGGCGATGTAGTTTTAATTAGCTGCTAAATTATGTAAATCCAGCAATTTAAGAGCAAATATTATATACGCACAACCACCTGCGATATTTACGTACTTAAGATAATGACTTGCCAATTTACTTTTAATGACACTGACAAGAGTTCCGTAAATAATATGTATTAATAAAATTAAAAAACAAAATGTCAATGAGAGAAGTGTAAACTGACTCAGGTAATTTGCTTCGCTATCAATAAATTGAGGAAATAGTGAAACAAAAAATATAATGGCTTTGGGATTAGTTATCGTTATTTTTACACCTTCTATAAATAGTTTTTTGTGCTGCGGAAAGGTTTTGCTAGAGCCAACATTATTTGTCTTATTTCTCGTTTTTATCAGATTTAGACCAAAATATAGCAAGTAGACAGCACCGACAATTTTTAAAGCAAAATATAGTGAGTTCGAGTTGGCGATTACAACCCCTATTCCTCCTCCAGCAATAATAGAAACAATAAACATTCCCAGAGAAATGCCAAAAATACCGTAAATACTAGTTTTCAGACCAAAATTTAATGAATTAGTAAGTGTCATAACAACACCAGTACCAGGATCGGCAATGGCTAAAATTGAGAAAGAAAGATAGGCGAAATAAGAATTCAATTATTTATGTGGAAGTATTTGATACACCCTATTAAACAGCAATTTGAAGAACACACTCAAGCATAAAGTAATCGATATTTAATACCTAAATTCCGTCCCAGCGAACGTCAATTCCGCCACTATCGAGAAGCCCAACAGTGGTTAGAGCGATCTTTAGTGCTGGCAATTCAGCCATAGCAAGCTAAAAACCAATATGGTATCCTGTCTCTTCTATTGCAAAATCATAGAGTCGAACTCATCTACTACCAAGAAGAGCGAAAATGCCTGAAATCTATGTCATCGGGGGTTGTAATGGGTCAGGAAAAACCACTTTTGCCTTAAACCTATTTCCCACTCTTGCCAATATCGAATTTATCAATTATCAATGCCGACATTATTGCTGCTCGATTAAACCCTGATAATCCAGATGCAGTAGCCATCCCAGCCAGTAGAATTATGCTGCAAAACCTGAAGAGTTTGGCACGACAAAAGCGTGACTTTGCTTTTGAAACAACCCTCGCAGCCCGCACTTTTGCTCCATTTTTAAAACGATGCCAAGCAGAAGGCTACCGAGTTAACTTAATTTATGTTTGGTTGAACAGTGTTGAGCTAGCCATTGCCAGAGTAGCCTTGAGAGTAGCCAGTGGCGGTCATGACATTCCTGAAGATGTCATTCGTCGCAGGTATCATAGAGGTAGAGAGAATTTTCTAGAACTGTACAGTAAATTAGTCGATTCCTGGCAGGTATTTGATAACTCTTTTGACAATCAACTGATAGCTTATTCTCAAAATAAAGATCGAGCAATTACCATTATTAAAGACGATATTTGGGAGCAAATAAACAATGGATCGAATTGATTTTACCGATACCAATAAAATAAGTCAGCTATTCAAACAAGCAGTAAATAAAGCCGTAGAAGCCCATCTGCAAAAAGGCGAATCTATTGCTGTTAGCGACGAAAAAGGCAAGGTTAAGATCGTCTCCGCTAAAGAAATACCCGAATTTAAACAACGATTGGATAAGATGAAATAGTGACAAATTTCATTATAGTTGAAGCTTTTAGTAATTGGGAAGATGTTTGGAGTTAGAAGTGTAAATTTACTGTATTTTAGTTTGATATGGGAACAAACTTACGTTGCTTTAGATCTACTCTTAAAAATACAGTAGGCGGATCGTTTCTTTCTCCGCTATCAAAACTGAAGTTTTCAGATGTAGCTCCATCGTAAAAAGTATTCGACTCTAGTGTGGATCTTATTTCATTTCTAGCAATTTCTGAATTTTGAATATGGTTATCATCTAGCTTTAACAAAGCCTCTGATGTAACTAGGGCAGCATCATAAGATAGCGCAGTTAGAGGATTTACTTCAGATCCAGACCCCCATAGATTTTTACTTTCGCTAAGAAATGTCGAATTTTTATAAATTTGATTATCTTTATTCCAAAATGTAAGAATTTTAAAGTTTTCTAATATTTCTTGATCCAATTGATAAATTTTTTGATTTTGAAGAGTCCATGCACCTATAATCGGAATTTTTGTGTTGATTCTTTTAATTATGTCAATAGAGTTATTGACTGCACCACTAACATTTCCATCAGGATATAAAATAATAACTGTATTTTTATCTATAGCTAGCTCGTCCACAGCTTTTTTAGGTTTAAATTCATTTTGACCTAAATAGGTATAAGTCTTGAC
>CAYXWE010000768.1:0-2513 GCA_964468145.1 uncultured Pleurocapsa sp. | reverse complement strand
GACCAATTTTACGATGTAATTATTGTTGGCACTGGTGCGGGAGGTGGTACGATCGCCCGTAAGTTAGCAGAGGCTGGCAAGAAGATTTTAGTATTAGAACAGGGAGAGTTTACCGAGAAAGAAAGCTCTCAATTAGTCGAAGACGAACTATTTAAAAAAGAAGATTATCACGCTCCAGAACAATGGTACGATCGCGAAGGTGAGCCGTTTTTTCCTCAAGCTAAATATTGTGTGGGGGGGAATACCAAGATTTATAGCGGGGTATTGTTAAGGCTTAGAGAAAAAGATTTTGAACAGGTACAGCATCAAGAAGGGATTTCACCTGCTTGGGGTTTAAAGTATTCTGATTTTGAACCCTATTACACTGAAGCAGAAAAGCTATATAAGGCACATGGTAAAGCGGGAGACGATCCTACCGAACCTACTCGCAGTGAAGGTTTTCCTTTACCACCAGTGGAAAGAACTCCGCAAATTACCGAATTAGGCGATCGCCTTACCCAACACGGTTTACATCCTGCTTATCTCCCTATCGGTATCGGCGATGAGGGACGTACTGATTCGGAGGATACGGGAGTAAGTCCAGCTATTCGGGCAAAAAAAGATCTAACTTTAAAAACTTCGGCGAAAGTTATCTCCTTACATACCAATCCTGCAGGAACAGAAGTAAAAGGAGTACAGGCAGAGGTAAACGGACAAGCCTATCTATTTATGGCTCATATTGTCGTGCTTTCCTGTGGGGCGATTAATTCTGCTGCTTTATTGTTGAAATCCGCTAATGCTAAATATCCTAATGGGTTGGCTAATAGTTCCGATTTAGTAGGGCGCAACCTAATGAAACACTTAATGACGGTGATTTTACAGCAGTCTCCCAAGCCTAATGATGGTTTGTTTCAGCGCAGTATGCAGATCGATGACTTTTACTGGGGCGATAAAGATTTTCCCTATCCGATGGGACATATTCAAGATGCGGGGGGACTTTTGCAAGATGTTATCTTTTCCGAGTCGCCACCAATTTTATCGATCGCAGCTAAACTAATGCCTGGTTTTGGTCTGAAGAAATTAGCTAAAAACTCCGTTGGCTGGTGGTTGCAAACAGAAGATTTACCCGATCCCAAAAACCGCGTTTACCTTAAAGGGGAAAAGCTACATCTTGACTATACACCCAATAACTTAGAAGCACACGATCGCCTGTTGTATCGTTGGCAAGAAGTTCTCAAAGCCACAGATAAAAAATCTCGCGGAATTCATCCCTATGGTGCTGCGCCCATTCAGGTAGTAGCCCACCAATGCGGTACTTGTCGCTTTGGGGAAGATCCTCAGAGTTCGGTTTTAGACCTCGACTGTCGCACCCACGATGTTGATAACCTCTACGTGGTAGATAGTAGTTTCTTTCCTTCTAGTGCTGCGGTGAGTCCTGCTTTGACGGTAATTGCCAATGCTTTAAGGGTGGGAGATAAATTGATCGAGCGATTGACCAATTGAACGAAGGAGTCGCGGAGTCATCCGCTGAGGGAGTCAGTATTAGATCGTTGTCGTAGCAATAGCGCGATCGCGCTTGAGTAAAATACTCGCTACTACAATACCGATAATTGCCAATAATCCCATGGGATAAAAAGCATAAGTATAGCTACCAAACCAATCCCGTATTTGTCCTGTGGCTAGCGTGCCTAATAATGCCCCCACGCCATAGGCAGTAAACACTAACCCGTAGTTTTGAGCATAGCGATCGGGATTAAAAAAGCGTAGAGTAGTAGTAGGCGCGATCGCCAGCCATCCTCCCAAACAAAACCAAAATAGGCAAAAAGAAACCAAATACATGGCAACTTGCCCCTCTTGGGCATTGAGCATCAATATACAAGCAATTAAAATTAGGGTATAAGATGCGATCGCTACATAATGAGGTTTAAAGCGATCGCTCAACCAGCCAAATAGAGGGCGACTGATGCCGTTAAATAGAGCAAACAAAGAAACACTGGCTGCTGCCAATTGAGGATCGATCTTAATTATTTCTTCCCCTACAGAACTAGAAATACCGATCGCACTTAGACCGACTAAAGTACCAATAGCGTAGCAAATCCATAGTCCGTAAAAAGAACGACTTTTTAGCGGTTTAGCGGGATAATTAAGCTTAGTAGTAGTTTGAGCCTGTGGGGTGCATCGGGGATGCCAGTTTGCAGGAGGCATTTTTAGGGCGATCGCAATTAACAGAATAATACCAGTAAAGATAATACCTAAAATTCTTAGCGTTGGCTTGACACTATAAAGATCGATGAGGTTATTAGCCAAAGGGGCAGTAACCAGAGGAGAAAGCCCAAAGCCAACGATCGTTAATCCTACCGCGAGTCCTTTTTTATCGGGAAACCACTTAGCAATCACAGCCATGGGTACGCCATAAGTAATGCCCACGCCCGTACCAGCAATTACTCCGTAGGTTAGGGTCATCGTTTCAATATTATTGGCAAAGCTAGAGAGAATATACCCCGCCCCAACAAACATCCCACCGATTATCGTCG
>CAYXWE010000767.1:0-2521 GCA_964468145.1 uncultured Pleurocapsa sp. | reverse complement strand
GTTGCCCCTACCTTAGGATTACTCAGAAATTGGTACGTAAAAACTACATCTGCTGCGGTAAAAGGCTGTCCGTCAGACCATTTTACATCCTGCTTTAGCTTCCAGGTAACAGACTTGCCATCTGCTGCTACTCCTCCATTTTCGGTGGAGGGAATTTCTGCTGCTAAAAAGGGAATTAAATTACCTTCGTTATCAAAACTAGCCAAAGGCTCTAAACTGATGCGACTGGCTTCAGCATCTTTAAATCCTGTCGAAAGGTGAGGATTAAGAATTGTCGGGGCTTGCCAGTAAAGCAGCTTGAGAGTACTACTATCTTGCTGACTAGTAGACGTAGTGGAACTACCACAGGCAGAAATAGTCGTTGCCAAACCTAAAAATAAGCATAATTTGGCTAAATATTTAGCTAAACTTTTACTGTTCACGCCCTACTCCTTGACCAGATCAAAATCAAAAATTCAAAATTAAAAATAAAGAGACTACCATAAGGTAGTCTCGAACAATGTTAGCTGATTCTAATCAATAAAGATTAAAAAAAATCAGACTTAAGCTTCTTTAGTTTTAGTGAAATAGTCACTCAAGGCATCAGCAATAATTTGATTCATTGGTCTACCTTCTTTCTGAGCAATTTCTTTCAATTGGGGAAAAACCTCATCGGGAACACTAACACGACGTTGGTTTTTGCGAAACTTGCGTTTGGGAGTATCTGTATCCATGTAACTTCCTATGGTGTAATTTGTAGCAAAATTGCGAATGGCAGCGAATCCAACACGACTACAGAATGAACCAAAGCTTTCTTGTTTCTTGCGATTTTGCTTAAAGAAAACAAAAATAGGCTCGAAGAAAGTTTCTAGATCCTCTACTGGCATTTTTTGTTCGTAAGGTTGAGCTAGTTGAGTCTGGTTTGGCGTACCTCCTAGCCAGATTTGGTATTTTCCTGGCGCGCTACCAACAAACCCCAGTTCTGCCATGTAGGGACGAGCGCAACCGTTAGGGCAGCCAGTCATCCTAATCGTAAAGTGTTCGTCTACCATTCCTAGTTTATTCAATAATGACCGAATGCGATCGGTTATTCCTGGTAAAGCTCGTTCGGATTCGGTAACTGCTAGCCCACAAGTAGGTAATGCAGGACAAGCCATAGAATAGCGAGTTAAAGGCTCGATCGCATCAGGATCGGTTTCGATTCCCCTATTTTTTAGAATGTTTTGTACTGTTTCTTTGTCTTCTGGGGCAATTTCAGACAAAATGATGTTGTGGTTGCCCGATAGACGCATAGGCAGATTTAGCTGCTCTACAATCTCTCTAAGAGCGGTTTTGAGTTGAAATGCACCCTCGTCTTTGACTCGACCATTTTCTACACCAATCCCAAAGAACCACTTACCATCTCCCTGTTCGTACCAGCCTAAGTAATCTTGATACTCCCACTTGGGTAGTTTTTTGTAAGGTTTTAATTCTTTACCCAAATATCCTTCTACCGTAGATTTGAATTTCTCTACTCCCCAGTCGTGAATCAGATACTTCATGCGGGCATGACGACGATTAAAGCGATCGCCATAATCTCTTTGAGTAGCTACTATAGCTTTGACCAAATCATAGACATCTTCTTTGTCGACATAGCCAATCTCATCGGAAATTCGAGCAAAGGTTTCTTCTTTATTATGAGTTCTACCCAAACCGCCCCCAGCAAGCACATTAAAGCCCTGTAGTTCTCCTTTTTTATTAGTTATCACCACTAAACTAATATCGTGGGTGTAGATGTCTATAGAGTTATCGCCTGGTACGGTAACGCAAATTTTAAATTTGCGTGGCAAAAACTGTTCGCCATAAATAGGTTCGGGGCTATTTTCAACAATCATCCCCCTACCTTTGCTTTGTCTTGCTGCCTTTACTTCGGGGGCTTCTTCGACACTAATTGCTTTTTCGCCATCGAGCCAAATTTCGTAATAAGCTCCACTTTGAGGATTTAAAAGATCGGCAACATTATTGGCGTATTCAAAAGCATACTGATATTCAGGCTTATTTTTAAAGGGGGCGGGAGGAGACATGGCGTTGCGGTTGACAGCTCCACAGGCACTTACAGTAGAACCCATGTTGTTGAGAATAGTCTTGATTACCGTTTTCATATTCCGCTTGAGAATTCCATGAATTTGAAATCCCTGACGTGTTGTTACCCGCAGAGTGCGATTGCCGTATTCTTCAGATAGTTTATCTAAAGCCAAAAATAATTCTGGCGGAATGTATCCTCCTGGGCTGCGAGTACGCAGCATCATTTGATAGTCTTTTTCTTGACCCTTGACTCGATTATCACGGTTATCTTGTTGATAGGAGCCGTGAAACTTTAAAATTTGAATCGCATCTTCTGTAAAATGCGTTGTGTCTTGCTTGAGTTCGGTTAAAAGAGGTTCTCGTAAGAAATTGCTACGTTCTTTTAGCTTTTCTACTTTGGAGGTTTTGATAGGAGTTTGAACCATATTCTTCTTAAATAAATATCAAGAGGGGGACGAGTTAGTGCTTAATAGTTTTG
>CAYXWE010000766.1:0-2524 GCA_964468145.1 uncultured Pleurocapsa sp. | reverse complement strand
ACTGCTAACTCCAACTCGTTAATGCTCTACTTTTACTCAAAACTTACTCAAAAGATAAAAATAGCCTAGCTCGCTAGAGAAGGAAACGGGGCGAACTTGTACCCCAAGTATTTAAAGGCTTTTATTAAACATAAAGAAAAGATTTGGGGTCTCTTATTTTCTGAATCTAGATACATTTGGGAATTGCCCCAATTTCGCCCCAAATTAGCTCTGATTTTTAACTCTTTACGCTATAATTAAACAGTGTGAAATTGCTATAAACCCCAGTATAACAAGTATATCCAGCATAATCGGGATGTAGCGCAGAGGTAGCGCGCTGCTTTCGGGAAGCAGAGGCCGTGGGTTCGATTCCCGCCATCCCGATGTATTAGCCCATAAGGGTTTGAGACGATTTTAGTCTAGGGGTTTATAAACTGCACTTACTATAAGGTTGAAGAGTTTATTAGATATAAGTTTGTGGAAGGGAAAAATAGAGAACCATTAGCTAGTTTGGCATCATACCATCTTTTAAAATGGTCGTTAGTTAGCCCTCTGTTACATACTTATTTTCGAGTAAAAATTCACGGTGCAGAAAAAGTTCCCCAGTCAGGGGGATTAATTGCAGTTAGCAACCATGCCAGCTACCTAGATCCGCCCTTACTTTCCAACTGCGTGCGTCGTCCCGTAGCTTTTATGGCAAAAGAAGAATTGTTCAAAACTCCAGCACTAAAACAAGCGATTGAACTTTATGGTGCATATCCTGTAAAACGCAGTACGGGCGATCGCGCTGCTCTGCGGGCTGCTACTGCTGCTATAGAATCAGGATGGATTGCTGCAGTATTTTTACAGGGTACTCGTTCTAATGATGCCAAAATTACCGACCCCAAACTAGGTGCAGCCTGGATTGCTGCCAAAACGCAAGTCCCATTATTGCCCGTCAGTCTGTGGGGAACAGAAAAGGTAATTAGCAACAGCTTTCCTTTTCTTAAACCCGTTCCCGTAACAGTGCGTATCGGCGATATTATTTCCCCTCCTGTCTCTACCAAAAAAGCAGACCTCCAGCTTGTAACCGAACAATGTGCTGATGCGATTAATAAGTTGCATGATTTGGGAAGATGATTCAGTCGAGCGGTATATTGATAGTCGTTCTAATTAATTTGCGTATCCCTTTAATTATTTGTTCGAGGGATTAGAGATTGGGCAACAGTTATTCTTTAATCCGACAATTTTTATTTTTATAGTGCGTTTATTTAGGTGGAGCTACTTAGCACCGCGAGTATTCCAAGTAAAGCTATCGGCAGTCGGATCGGCAATCTCAAAATATCCATTAGCGATCGCCACTAACGGCTCTGAACTTAAAGCTGCTTCTAATATTTTCTTGTCCCTTTGTCTCCTTGTCTCCCCATCTTCAAAAGCCAGAATAGCTTGTAGTATCTGCTGTTTCTGCTATTCTGGCGTTATATTTATCTTATCGTTCTTAGAATCTTCCTGTTACCAAAACTCTCTATTAATGTAGTCTGCAATTCTATTTTTTTTGTCCCTTTGTCTTTACTTAAAGAAGCGATCGCATGACCTTTTAAGATATCTAGATGATAGGTAAAAGTTTCTAAAGTTTCATATAAATGGATTTCTTTGAGATATTCATCGTGTTGATTATTTTTTACTTCGGTAACCCAAGTTTGCCATTTATCTAGTTGAGTTTTCAACTCTTGCGGTAAATAGGTTCGACAATCTAAAACTCTCCATATCTGTATTATCTTTTAATTCAAATCGAAACCAATCAACACCCATAAGACAATTTCAGGATATATTCAAATTAGAGAAATTAATTTTAAACAGTAACTCCTTCTAATTCATCCTCCGTAGACTGATACAATTGCTGTAACTTCTCTAACTTCTCTTCATCTGCATTCCACAAACCTCTACCTTGCGCCTCGATCGCCCTTGCTACAATATTACGGAAGGCTTCTGGGTTGGCTTCTCGTAATTTTGCTGCCATTTCTGCATCTAAGGCATAAGTATCAACTGCTTGGTCATATACCCAGTCGTCTTTAAAATTAGCCGTACTTCCCCAACCTACCAAAGCCGTCATTCGTTGGGAGATTTCGTAAGCACCACCAGAACCTTGTTCTGCCATGGCTTCTGCCCATTTGGGATTGAGGAGTTTAGTACGATATTCCATGCGGAGTAAGTCTTTTAGTTTGCGGGGGTTCGTATCTTTAGAGAAACTCTCTATAAAAGATGCGGTTACTTCTTTACCGCTTTGTTTTTCTGCAGCCAGTTTCAAACCGCCCGTGTTGCCATAATATTCTTGAATATCGGTCAAGCCATATTCTACCGAGTCAATTTCTTGAACGATCTGACTGCTGGTTGATAATAGTTGCGTTAGTACTTTTGGTCTAGCCTGCCCTTTATCTTTACGCCCGTAACTGAAGACGTTACGGTTTTTCCAAGTATCGGCAAGTTCGTCGCTAGACTCCCAATTACTATCTACTACTTGGTCATTAACTAAAGAGCCAAAATCCCCCGCAGGGTTAGAAAACAT
>CAYXWE010000765.1:0-2527 GCA_964468145.1 uncultured Pleurocapsa sp. | reverse complement strand
GCGAGGAGGGATAGCCCGTTGCGGTGAAATATTTATTCTATCTTTAGAATTGGCACAATTGTCGATCGCGCGGGTTTACTTCTGCACTATTTTGCAGATAATTTTCGATCCACTCGCAGCCATACTCTAATGTATCTAGTTGCAGGATAGGATCTAGATGCCACAGCATCACTTTAGAATCTTCTCCTGCGGTAGCTAGAGTTTGGCTATCTCGACTGAAGGCTACTGACCATATAGAATTATTGTGTCCTCGTAAAGTTTGTAGCTGTTCCCAGGTTTGATTTGTTTTGTGCCAGATAATTATTTTGCCACTATCATCAACGCTAGCTATATATTTGTTATTGGGGTCGATCGCTACTGCTTTAATTGCAGCCTGATGTTTGGTTAGAGTGGTTAATAATCTATTTGGCTGCCAAATTTTTACGGTATTATCTTCACTACCAGAGACAATTAAATTACCATCACTACTATAGGCTACTGTTCTGACTGCATCTTGATGTCCCCCTAGAGTATGCAAAAGACTACCATTTATGTTCCAGATTTTAACGGTATTGTCTTCGCTAGCAGAAACTAGTTTATTTCCTTGGGGATGAATTGCTACATCCCAGACTTTTTGAGTATGCCCTTTTAGGGTATGCAAGGGATTACCATTAATATCCCAAATCTTGATTAAATTATCGTTACCCGCAGTAATAATTTTCTTGCCGTCGGGAGTTATATCTACCGCCCAGATAGCAGCTTGATGAGCCAGAATTGTATTTAGTACTTTGCCGTTGGTTTGCCATATCCTCAGACTTCGATCTGCACCAACCGAAGCAATAGTTTTGTTGTGAATTGCTACGTCGTAAACTTCTGCTGTATGTTGGCGAAAGGTTTTGAGTAAAGTACCCGTGGTATCCCAGAGTTTAACGGTATTATCATCACTAGCAGAGGCAATTAAATCATTACTGTAGAATAGCGCGATCGCCACATCTTGATGATCGCTAAGGGTTTGTACTAAATTATTATATGGCTGCCACAATCTAATGGTTTTGTCCCAACTGGCAGAAGCGATATTACCATTGGGGAGATAGGCTACATCCCACACTCTATTGGTATGTCCTCTCAAGGTGGCAATTTCAGTCCCGTTACTATCCCAGATTTTGAGAGTTTTATCCGCACTAGCAGAAACGATTTGATTATTTAGGGGATTAATGGCAACGCTATATACGGGGGCGGTATGTCCTTTGAGGGTAGCGATTTCTTGACCTTTATTATTCCAAATTTTCAGGGTTTTATCTCGGCTACCAGAGATAATTTTACCATCGGAACTTATCGCTACAGCACGTACCCCCGAACTATGCCCTGCAAGGGTTTGAATTACTTTGCCCTGTTGCCAAATTTTAATTGTGCCGTCTTCACTACCAGAAATAATTTTATTATCGGGGCTGATGGCAATAGATTCAACTGCTGCAGTATGCCCCATAAGGGTTTGAATTACTTTACCCTGTTGCCAGATTTTAATTGTACCGTCTTCACTTCCCGTGATTACTCGACCATTAGGCTCGATCGCCACGCTGGTTACTAACTGCTTCAGGGTATGAATGAGTTTACCATTTTGATTCCATACTTTTACCGTGCGATCGCGACTAGCAGAAGCAATAGTTTGATTATCGGGACTAATTGCCACATCTACTACCCATCCATCGTGCTTTAATATCTTGTCTGGTTGCCAACCTCGATGGGAATTGCGCCAGAGTCGCACCTTGTTATCGGTAGCTGCACTAACCATCAACTTACCATTAGATGCCACGGCGATACTATATAGGCGATCGCCATGTCCCAAAAGACGGTTGTATTCTTGGATTCCGTATACCGCTTGTTGCAAGGCGTTATTTACTTGCTGGCTGAGGTTTTGATTGACTCGCCAAGATTTGTTTAACTGTCGTTTGGCTTTGATCGCTGCAATCAAACTATCTAATTTCTGATGAGAGGCAAATAGGGCTTCGCTAGATTGAACTAAGGTATTGATGTTACTCAAGTTTGCCTGACGAAATTGGAGATAAAATCCCCCAAGCATACTTAAGGAGAAAGCGATAAATAGTCTTTGCCATCTAACTAATTTTTTTTCTTGAGCTAATCTCTTCTGGGCTATTTCAGTTTTTTGGGCTAATTGGGCTTGTTTTCGTTCTTGAATGCTTAATAATTCGCTCTGGTATAAAAAATCTCTTTCTTGTTGAGTAATACTATATTTTTTTGCCCAATTTTGTCCTTCTATGAGTGCCTGTCCCCGCAACAGACGAGAACTATCGGTTCGAGAGGATTTTAACCAAGCTGCGATCGCATCTTGATAGGGGCTAATTGCAGATAACTGCTTCTCTATCCAGTAGAGATCGAATACTAGTTCGTAGATAGGGTTACTAACTTTTAGTTTGCCTTGCTGCGCTGTAACTAAACCACTAAGACGTAATTCTACCTGTTCTTCGCTACCATCAATAGCTATGCCCCGATGCTGCAATATTTGCTGATATAGAGTAAGAAATCGGGC
>CAYXWE010000764.1:0-2528 GCA_964468145.1 uncultured Pleurocapsa sp. | reverse complement strand
AATTATTCGACTACTTGCGATCTCTGTAGGTTACCAGAAGAAGCAATGAAGCCACTAGCCAAGATACTTTCCCTCTGGTTACCAGAACTATCCCTAGAACGAAAAATACCCGTTCCCGCGATCTCTATAGATTCTGTGGCATTAACCCAAATCGTTCCTCCCGCCCCCATTCCTGCTATGGCTTGAATTTGACTGCCATCAAAAATAGTTAGTTTTCCCGTATCGATCTTAATTTGTCCTCCATTTCCCATTCCTGTAGTGGAGGTACTAACGACGGAGGGATTATTATCAAAAGCACTGGACAACTCTAAAGAATTGGAGGCTTCGAGAATAATATTTCCCCCCATACCTTCGCTTAATGTGCCTGCGGAGATTACCGAGCCATTATTAATAAAAATATCTGGTGCTTGAAGCAAGATATCGCCTCCTGCATCGACGATCGCTCGTTCCAAATTAGAATTCACTCCCACTTGGGTAAAAAAGAAACTGTTGTCTAAAGTAACCGATTCTGTAGCTGCCAAATCAATAGTGCCTGCTTCACCGTTGAAATCAGTAAAGTTGCGAATTCCAGAGCGGTTAATAAAATCAATAGTTCGACCAAATAAGCTAACCATACCACTGGCGTTAATATTAGCGCGATCGCGAAATTCAATTTGACCTAATTCTTTGGCGCGATCGTAATTAAACTGCCAACCATCGCCATCGAATTCTAAACCAACCCTGCCATGTTTAACGCTGCCAATTTCAATATTCCCACCAATGGTATTAAGATCGTTAGCAGCTACCGAAACATCTCCCCCCAAAAGAGCCAAGGTATTACCAGATTCGATGTTTAGACCATTAATAGGGTTACTAGGAGAACGCTCTGTATTGGGCAATATTTCGATTTTTGCTCCTCCACCATACTGCAAGCCAACAGGAGAACTAATAGTTAGTATAGATTCAGCTTGAGGAGCGATCGCCTGAAATTCAATTTCATCGGTAAAAATAATGCGCTCGGCGGTAGCAGCAACAAAAGATCCGCCCACATCTAATTGGGCATTTGCCCCAAAAATAATTCCTGCAGGATTGATTAAAAACAGGTTGGTATTTCCTAGAGTTTGAATCAAACCATTAATATCTGAAATAGTACCACCCGTGACGCGACTAAAAATATTATCGATATCCGAACCGCGATCGAAATTAGCCACTGCATTAGTATCTAGGGAAAATTGCTTGAAACTATGAAAAAGATTCCCTCCTTTTTTAATACCCCCTGTAATTTGATATACATCGCCATCGACTTTAACTTGAGTATTAGTCGTGCGATCGCTAACTACCTGAGCAAAAACCCCGTCACCGAAATTAAATAAGCTCCAAACAGCAATGGTTGTCGTACCAAATTTAAATTTATAATCCCTAAAATTCGCAGACAACATCCCAACCAACCTCAAAAGACTCTAGGCAATATTAACTTGAGTAAAGTTATACAGCCAGGGAATAGGGATCGAGGATCGGATTATTTGCTTAATAAAAGTACAAACTTGGTGATAATTTAAGTAAACTCATATACAAGCAGTCTGTAATTCTCAATTCAATGCCAGAAAGTTCTAACCAAGTCCCACCTTTTTCTAAAGCCTTACTATTAATCGCGCCTTTTTTTCTTTGGGGAACGGCAATGGTAGCAATGAAGGGCGTTGTCCCTTACACTACCCCCTTTTTTATGGCGGGAGTGCGTCTTATCCCCGCAGGGATTTTAGTTTTATTGGTAGCAGCTATTTTAAAGTTGCCCCAACCAAAGACTGTTACAGCTTGGCTGTGGATTTTAGCTTTTGCCCTAGTTGATGGGGCGATGTTTCAAGGTTTTTTGGCTCAAGGCATTGTGAAAACCGGTGCTGGTTTGGGTTCGGTAATGATCGATTCTCAACCCTTAGCAGTTGCCCTTTTATCTAGCTTATTATTTGGCGAAATTATTGGTCTATGGGGTTGGCTGGGGCTGAGTATTGGGGTGTTGGGGATCGGCCTAATTGGTCTTCCCGATCGCTGGATCTACAGCATTTTTGCAGGGGATTTGAATAATATTAGTCTGGACTGGTTGGGACTATTGCACAATGGCGAATGGTTAATGCTGTTAGCTTCTCTGTCTATGGCAATAGGGACGGTCATGATTCCTTATATTAGTCGTCATAGCGATCCTGTAGTAGCCACAGGCTGGCACATGATTTTGGGGGGAATTCCTCTATTTGGGTTATCTTGGTGGCAAGAATCCCAGCAGTGGCAAAATATTACCGTAGAGGGTTGGTTAGCCTTGGGATATGCGACGGTGTTTGGTAGCGCGATCGCCTATGGAATTTTCTTTTACCTCGCTTCAAAAGGCAATCTTACTAGTCTTAGTGCCTTAACTTTTTTGACTCCTATTTTTGCCCTACTTTTTGGCACAATTATTTTGTCAGAAGTACTAAGTCCGATACAGTCGGTAGGAGTGGTTTTGACTGTCATTAGTATTTATTTAATCAATCAAAGAGATAAAATAGCTGCCAAATTTAACC
>CAYXWE010000763.1:0-2531 GCA_964468145.1 uncultured Pleurocapsa sp. | reverse complement strand
ATTCAATCAAAATCGACTTTTATCCCGATAAAAATTATGAAACCTAGCAAACCCCAGACTTTATTTTTAGCTTGGCAAGACTACGAAAGTCGGGTTTGGTTTCCCATCGGTCGATTAACCTTTGATGGCGCGAGATATCAGTTCGTCTATATCAAAGGGGCAAAAGATGCCGAACAACAATGTGGATTTCAACCTTTAATTTCCTTTCCTCAGTGGGATAAAGTTTACTACTCAGATTATTTATTTCCGATCTTTGCCAATCGCTTAATGTCCCGTTCTCGTCCCGAATATAAAAGCTTTGTGGAACGGTTAAACATTCCCCTAGAAGAAGACGATCCGATGGTGTTATTAGCTAGAAGTGAAGGCAAAAGAGAAACCGATTCTTTGACTGTATTTCCCTCTCCCGAACCAAACGAAGAAGGCAAATACGAACTACATTTCTTGGCTCATGGACTGCGCTATTTGCCCCCAGGTGCGATCGCCAGAATCGAACAGTTTCAGGTAGGGGACAAATTATGGTTGGCTCATGAGTTTCAGAATGAATACGATACTAGAGCTTTAACTCTCAATACTCAGAATCATTATATTGTGGGTTATTGTCCCCGTTATCTATTGAGTAATGTTTTTGATGTTTTGATGCGGAGTCCAAACTTAGTAGATGTACGAGTCGAACGGATCGATCGATCTCCTACTCCTTTGCGGTTTAGGTTGTTGTGCAAGATGACTTATTCTACTTTGGATGGGATGAAACCTTTTTCGCAGGAAGAATATCAACCAATTATTGAAACTGAATTAGTTGCTCGCCCGTAGCGGTCGATATTACTAGATTTAAAAATCAAATACTGGCAGCAATACGGAAGCCAAAAGCATCTGATTTACTTTTAGGATTGGATTTGATCCGTTGAGCAGAACGACAAGATCCTGGTAGATGCAACCACGAACCCCCTCGAAGAACTCGCAGATCTTTAGGATTATTACTAGTCCAGGCACTACCATTTACGGGAGCGTTTTTATAGCTATCGTGCCAGCTATCCGCGCACCACTCTGCTACGTTACCGTGAAGATCGTACAGCCCAAAACGATTGGGTGCAAAGCGATCGACTGGGGTAGTTTCGTGGCGGTTTTCTCCTTCAAACCCAGAACCATAAACATCATCGCCGTTATAATTAGCGAGTTCCGTACCAATGGTCGTACCGTAGTGAAAAGGGGTGGTGGTTTTGCCCCTGCAAGCGTATTCCCATTCTGCCTCTGTGGGTAATCTAAATTCTCTACCCGCCAACTCAGATAGTTTTTCGCAAAATATTTGGCAGTCGAACCAAGATACTCGCTCGACGGGTTTTTTACTCTGACTGGGATCTAGATCGACAAATTTAGCAGGATTGTTGTCCATTATTGCCAGCCATTGAGCTTGGGTAACGGGATATTTGCCGATTAGAAAAGGACGAATTGATACTTTGTGTTGGGGACTTTCTTCTGATTCTCTTTCTAATTCATCTTTGGGAGAACCCATCAAAAACTCTCCTCCAGGAATACCAATCAGATCTAATGGGATCTCTTGATTCAAATTTACGGTTATGTATTTAGCTTTTCCTTGATGCGATTTAGTTGGTAGGCTAGATTTTTTACCAATAATTAAGCAGGCATCATTAGAAATAGTTTTGTATTCGTATTCAATAATCTTGAGTTCTAGTTTGCGACCGCGCTTTCTAGGCTTAGTAGATTTGGCAGCGGTTGTAGTTGAAGCACGATAATTATTTCGATCTCGATGAGGAGTTGAGATCGATGAATTGATGGTATTGGGATTGGTATTTCCTCCTAAAACTGCTAATACTTCACTCACCGATTGAAAACGTCGTTTGGTTGCTCCTTCTAGCAATTTGTCCAGTACGCGACTCAACTCATAGTCAATATCGTTATCCTTAACTTTAAGATAGTCGCGCCACATCCATTCCCCTTCTGCGACATCGAATAGTTCTGTAGGTTGGATATCCGTTAGTAAATGGATACAGGTTGCACCCAGGCTATAAAGATCGCTGGCAAATTTGGCTTTACCGACTGCTTGTTCTGGAGCGATATAGGCAGCAGAACCAATAACCGTACCGACAGTAGAAGTTTTACCGCCCAACTTTTCTTTAGCTGCACCAAAGTCAACTAAAATTAATTTACCGTCTTTTTTTCTTCTAATAATATTTTCTGGCTTGATATCGCGATGAATGACATTATTTTCATGAACAAATCCTAGTACCGATAATAAATCTTGGAGCAACTCTTCAATTTTTTGTTGGTCGAAAACCCCACTTTTTTTTAGCTCTTTGGCTAAATCATCGCCGTCTATATATTCTTGGACTAAATACTTGCGATCTTCTTGATTAAAAAATGCTAGTAATCCGGGTATCTGTTCGTGTTTTCCCAGTTCGTCCAGACGAGAAGATTCTTATTCAAATAATTCTGTAGCATTCATGAGACCCTCTTTACCTTTTACTCCTGGTAAACATTGTTTAATCACACAGCGAGGCCTAGAAGGATTGAAT
>CAYXWE010000762.1:0-2533 GCA_964468145.1 uncultured Pleurocapsa sp. | reverse complement strand
GTTTTTGCGTGAATCAGTTTAATGATCGATCATAGTTTTTGGTGTTTTAAATATCAGAAGTAACGTTAATGGTTACTTTTTCATAATCAATAAATTCGCCAACAAGACTGTTGTTAGTTTTATCACTCTCGACGATTTCATCGTAAGGATCGGCAGCAACACCGACATAGTATTCGCCACTACCAGTTGCAAAACCATCCCAATCAATAGGTACAGATAATTCCGCCGTCATCACGTCAGTGCCAGTACCAGGATCGAGGCTGAATACTGAATCGTCGCGATCGCCCTGTAAGAAGTATACTTGGGGTACATCTTCAAGACTAAGAGAATCGTTGTTGTTCAAATAATCTTCTGTAAAGATGAAGAAGCCAGCACCAGTTAAATCTGCTGCTTTTGTACCTTCGTTAAAGATATCATAGGTGACTTCAAAAGTACCTCCAGTCTCCAGAACTTCAGGTACGACATTAAAGCCATTAGTTTTAAGATCGGCAGCTTCATTTAAACTAGTGACTAAGGTTGGCGTATAGTCCAAACCTTCGCCCATATTGCTATTGTTATCTTCATTGCTTTCTGTAACTCGATCGGCAGGATCGATTACCATTCCTGTATAGTACGTGCCATCTCCTTCGCTCCAGAAAGGATCGTCTGCTTCAGGAGCAGTATAGCGGATACTTCTGGGAACAATACCAAATTCAGTATTGATATCAGTATTTTCCATACCACCCAAACCATCTCTGATATCGTATCTACCGAGGAATACATCTTCCTCTGGGTCGATATTGTCGTCTTGGGATAGGTATAGATTGAAGTAGAATTCATCTACGGGTGCTAAACCTTCATTCTTGACGGTAAAGGCAAGATCGAACTTTTGTCCTGGTACAATTTGGTCTTGAACGACTCCAAAAGTAGTACCGACTAAATCTACCGTGTTGTCTACAGGAGCTTCGAGAGATACTGCTTGATAATCTATTCCTTCTCCTGTCAAGCTGTTGTTAGCATCACTAACTTCGACTACATCATCAAAAACATCAGCTTCTACGCCTAGATAGTATTCGCCATCGCCACCATAACCACCCCAATTTTCGGGCAAAGTTATATCTGTAGTTATAGTACCAGTACTCTCGCGAGGAGCTAAAGTAAAGGCAGAATCACTTTGGTTACCTTGCAAAAAGAATACTTCGGGTACATCAGCGAGATCGAGACTGTCGTTATTGGCTAAATAGTCTTCTCCAAACAGATAGAAACCTGCTGCGAATAAATCTGCTGGCGCACCCCCTTGGTTTTCAATTTCATATTCAACGGTCACAGTATCGCCAGCTTCGGCATTTTCTGGGGCGGAAAAACTAGTTACGACCAATTCCGCTGCGCGCTCTAATCCTCTAACATTGACCCGAGCGAAATCTACTCCTTCTCCTTGTCCGCTATTATTATCTTCGTTGCTTTCAGCAACTTGATTGGCGGAGTCGATATCAAAAGCAACATAGTATTCACCATTGCCATTTTCCCATATAGGGTCGCCTAATTCTGGAGCAGTATAGCTAAATCTTTTGTCTCCTGAAGTTTCTCCGCCAGCGATATTACCTAAAATATCGTAAGTTCCTATTTTGACTGCATCTTCTCCTATAACGCCTTCAGTCGGAGACAAATATACATCAATAGAAAACGGACTTGCCATTTCTGTGCTGTCGTTTTGAATGGCAAATGCAAGATCGATTGTACTTCCAGGGATAATCGGCTCATCACTAACTCCTAGATAGCCACCTTTTAGATCTGAAAGACCAAATTCTCCAACTTCAAGCTCGTCGTAATCTATGCCTAAACCAACATTACTATTGTTGTCTTCATTAAACTCAAAATACTCAAATTCTGGGTCGAGCCTAATACCTACTGTATAGGAAGTATTATCCTCTAGCCAAAATGGACTGTTAGCAGCGGGGGTAAAATAACGGAAGCTTTTTATACCCGAATCTTCTCCAGCTTCTAGACCATCTACAATTTCATAATTACCAAGTTTATAATCGTCCTCGCTGATTTCTCCATCTCGGGAAATAACAATATCAAAAGAAAAAGGGTCTACACTGTTATCGCCATTATTTAGAACAGAAAAGTCTAAATTAATTGCCTGTCCTCGTTCGATTTTCCCCTGGGCAATATTAAAAAACTGACCCGTTAAATCTATAGCCATAAGTCTATTATCTAAAATACTCCACGCAACTGTATCTACTCAATAGTATTAAGGGTTTATAAAAATCGAAACTAGTAGATACTCTACTTTTTAAATTATTTTTAGATGAAGAAAGGTTAGTATTTTAAGTGTATTTTCAGTTCCCAAACAACTATTTTGATTTCATAATTTTAAGAAATGCAAACGCTACCGCATTTTGTAGTAAGTACTAATAACTAAATTGCCTAATAATATAGTTATTATTATTAATAATCACTTAGGAATAATTACTAATATAAATATTCTGTTTAAGTATTTCCATATAGAGCAAAAATCTAAAAACGTTTCATTATAAATTGTATTTATCCC
>CAYXWE010000761.1:0-2535 GCA_964468145.1 uncultured Pleurocapsa sp. | reverse complement strand
TTGCTTGCCAGGTATTTGCTCGATAATTTCTAAACGATGCTCTTGGTAACCAAAGGGTACGGCAACTACTACAAAGTCATCTTGGCTAACCTGCTGCTCTTGAAAAGACACAGCTTTTACTTGAGGTGCAGCCATCAAAGTAGTAGATGCGATCGCGGATAAAGTTAAAAATAAAGATTTGATACGATTATTAGATTTCATTTTAGTAAGTCTTTATATAATTTCGTTGTTTTTGTTATTACTTACTAGTTTTGAAATCTACTTTTTATGCAGTTTTGCCCTTAATTAATCCTTATTTTTTTACCACCATTTAACCTGCATCATACCCTTGTCGGGAATCTTTGATTCTACTTCGCTTAACCAGTCAGTTGCTTGATAAGTCCCAAACACCTTATCCCACCAATCTACTGCCAAACCAAAGTTACAGTCCCATTGATTGTATTTGTGATGAACGTAATGGACGGGCATCTTTAACCAAAAACACTTAGTAGGATTTTCATGTTGTAATTGATGAGCGTAGGCAGAAAAAGCACCATAAATAACCGTCCCCAAGACAAAACTAATACCTACAGGAACAGATATAAAAAAAGCTAACAAACCAAGAGGCATAGGGATTGAATAATCCTTAAATTCGGGCAATACTCCCTGGGCGGTATTTTCTCGATGATGGTCGTAGTGAGGTACAATATCTCGACCAAAGCGGGGGTCAATGTGCATTAAACGATGCAGCCAATACTCTAAAAAACTAGCAATAATTAATGCTGATAAAAAAGAAATAATAATCCGCAACATAAGCACAACTAAAATAAAACAAGGAAGTTAAATCGCTTTTTAATTGGATTTAATATTATAAATCAAGGAACGGGGCTTAATCCGAACTCACTCTGGGTAGCATAACCAAAGAGCGTGACTAGCTAAATTTCTCTTTATCTGTTTTGAGCTTGAGAAATGCTCGATCTTGTCTTCTTTTTAAGACTCAACAACAAAAACCTTCGCGTCTTGGCTTCTTTACGAGAGATTAAAGAGTTTCACGCAGAGGCGCAAAGGCGCAGAGAAAGAATAGAGAGGGGTTATAAGTTATTGGCGATGCGGGTAATGCCGTTTTTGATTAAGTTGGTGTTGAAGTTAATCAATAAACCCAGACGTTTGTTAGTCAGGCGAAGATAGGTTAGAAGCTGTTTTTTATGAACTGGGGCAATATTTTCTACAGACTTCAATTCAATAATTACCAAATTCTCGACAATGAAATCCGCCCGAAAGCCTTCCTTTAAATGTATTCCTTCATAAACTATGGGAATAGACTTTTGCCTCTCAAACCTCAAGTCTCGTTTACCTAACTCATAAGCCATCACCGCCTCATAAGCAGACTCCAATAAACCCGCACCCAAACCAGTATGAATCTTGTACGCAGCGTCTACAATTTCCCTACTAATCTCATTCTCTCTCAAAATTTTCTCCTCTTGCTTTCTTCTTATTATTCCCAACACCAAGCAAGAAAACTCTTTGCGTCTTAGCGTCTTTGCGAGAGATTAAAATGTTTCACGCAGAGGCGCAAAGGCGCAGAGAAAGAATACAGAGGGGTTTAAGGCTGGGGAGAAAGATTGAAGATCTTTAAATTTAGAAAACTTAATATTTTAAAAGAGAACTTTTTTTATCCATAACTCCCAACACCAAACAAATAACCTCTTTGCTTCCTTCTCCCACAATTCCCAATACCAAACAAACAAACCCTTCGCGCCTCTGCGTCTTTGCGTGAAAAAAAATCCCCCCAGAAAAACCAGGAGGATTTAAAAATAACTCAAGCTTCAATTAAGCAGCTACTAACTCTTTCTCAGTCTTAGATAGCTCATTCAACAACGCACTAACATTAGCTTTCGCATCGCCGAATAGCATTTGGTTATTGTCCATATAAAACAAAGGATTATCAACCCCTGCATAACCAATACCCAAACTGCGCTTCATCACTACAACATTGTTTGCGTTCCATACTTCCATGACGGGCATACCTGCAATGGGGCTAGAAGGATCGTCTAACGCGCTGGGGTTAACAGTATCGTTGGCACCAATAACTAGCACTACATCAGTATCGGATAGATCGTCGTTGATTTCTTCCATCTCTAACACGATGTCGTAGGGTACATTAGCCTCTGCTAACAGTACGTTCATATGTCCGGGCATTCTTCCCGCTACGGGGTGGATACCAAAGCGGACTTCTTTACCGCGTTTGCGGAGGATTTTAGTAATGTCGGAAACAGAGTGTTGTGCTTGTGCAACCGCCATACCATAACCAGGCACGATGACTACGCTTTTAGCATCGTTAAGTAATTCTGCCACTTCTTCAACATTAGTAGCAGTAGCTTCGCCCATGGGTTTAGCTTCGCCTGTAGGTGCAGCAGCACCAGAACCTTCACCAAAACCACCAAGGATAACGCTCACAAAGGAACGGTTCATGGCTTCGCACATGATGTAGCTAAGGATCGCACCACTACTACCAACCAATGCACCAGTTACGATTAGTACGTCATTAGAAAGCAT
>CAYXWE010000760.1:0-2538 GCA_964468145.1 uncultured Pleurocapsa sp. | reverse complement strand
ATCCATAGTGACTATAGCTTGCTTGATGGTGCATCCCAGATACCCCAGTTAATCGATCGCGCTCTTGAATTAGATATGCCAGCGATCGCTCTTACAGATCATGGGGTGATGTAGGTTGCGATCGAGTGATAGCAAAGCAAACGTTCAACTGGCTATTAAATTACTTTCTTTTCTAATAGATTGAGTAATTGCTTCTACCAACAGTAGCCTTTCGTTAACTGATAACTGAGAAGCGGATTTGATAATTGATTCCAAGTTTTGTATATCTTTTAGCGATGAATTATTAAAATTTACTGATTGATTTTGACTAATACTTTTTTCTATTTCTTGTTTCAAAGATTCTACAAATAGATAGTCGTTATCAAGATCGGAAGCTTCGTCTTCGTATTTCTCTATATCTTCTATTTCTTTGAGTCTACGATCGTATTTGTTTAATAAATTTTCTAATGCTTCTGAAATAAACTTTAAATCTTTAAATGAAAATTTCATAATTTAACTCACTTTATAAAAAAATTGGCTTACTATTTGTAGGGCTTGTATGTATCTTTCTAATGGCATTGGTTGACATGGCTTCCATAACCAATGATTGCCTCGGTCATTAATTAATTCTAAATCTGGATGAATTTCGATCTCAGCATCTATTTTCCACCAATTTTTACCTCTTCCCTGAACTGAAAAAGTAGAAATACCTCCAGATTCTAAATTTCCTGTGGTTTCTCGAACCCAAATTATTTCATTCTGTTCATATGCAGCAATATCTTTATCGAGACGAACATTATCCATTCTAGGAGATTGAGAATTTCCTCTACGATACAAAGCGACTGAAGTTTTCGCCATAAACTATCTGAGCATTTTAGTCATCTTTGGTATTGTACAAAAGAGCGATCGCTTTAGTACCCATTTGGGCAATCTCACTTACCACAGCTTTTAGATCGCCTGTTCCAGTAGTTCGGTCATTTTAATAAATTTTCTTTCTAGAAAAACAAATAGTATATCCATAACGCTTCAAAGTATTACTATTCGTCATGTCCAAGAGCGATTACGCTGTACCTAGCCGAACGGTCGCTGTTTAGAATCGAATTGTTGCCATTCACTTTTTAGTAAACCCCACGCAAGGCAAAAGATATTTCTATTTCATTGTCTTGCAAAAACTTCAGACGACGCTGTATCCACCAATCCGCATCAGCTTCTGTATAAGGATAGGGAATCACAGAAATGGCATCTGAAATAGTCTTATCTTCATTGAAATAATTTAAATACGCAATTTGATCATCAGGACGAATACTACTCAAGTAAAAATTGTCTCGAAGATTAAGTTTCATTTGGTAAATTACAATTCTTTGAATATTATTTTAATGATGAATTAAGACTTAGAAGATTTCATTTAAATCTAAAATAAATTCAGGCAATACGTTTTCTCCTGATAGAGTCTGAGGATTGTTTAATACCTCTACCTATTGCTTAGGGCGATATATTTCAATATTATTTGTTTTCGTACTTTATTGTAAGACACGTAAACGAGATCGCCCTACCCTCCCTGCAACCTAAACCTTAAATATTCTTACACCCCCTCCCTACAACAGACGTAGATCGTTAATAATAAATACCTACTTACTATTAACTGTTAACTGAATTTATGTCTTTTGTTGGCTTACATATCCATAGTGACTATAGCTTGCTTGATGGTGCATCCCAGATACCCCAGTTAATCGATCGCGCTCTTGAATTAGATATGCCAGCGATCGCTCTTACAGATCATGGGGTGATGTATGGCGCGATCGAGTTAATCAAAGTATGTCGCAAAAAGGGTATTAAGCCGATTATTGGTAACGAGATGTATGTTATCAACGGAGACATTGAGATTAATATTACTGAGAAGAAAAAACGCCACCGCAAGTATCATCAGGTAGTATTAGCCAAAAATAACCAGGGTTATAAAAATTTAGTTAAGCTAACCACCATTTCTCACCTTAAAGGTAATCAGGGTAGCGGTATCTTTGCTCGTCCCTGTATCAATAAGGAATTACTAGAAAAATATCACGAGGGTTTAATTGTTACTAGTGCTTGTTTGGGGGGAGAAGTACCCCAGGCGATTCTTAAAGGAGATTTGGAACACGCGGAAAAGGTTGCCAAGTGGTATCAAGATTTATTTGGTGAAGATTATTATTTAGAAATTCAAGATCACGGATCGCCAGAAGATCGGATAGTGAATGTAGCAATTGTAAATATTGCCCGTAAGTTAGGCATTCAAATTATTGCTACTAATGATTCTCACTTTATCTCCTGTTATGACGTAGAAGCTCATGACGCTCTTTTGTGCATTTTGACACAAAAGCGCATTACCGATGATAAACGACTGCGCTATAGCGGTACAGAATATCTCAAGTCTGCCGATGAAATGAAACTGCTATTTCGCGATCACTTAGAAGACGATGTTATCTCTGAGGCGATCGCCACTACCGTAGAAGTAGCGGATAAAATACAGCCTTATAATATTTTAGGCGAACCCCGTATCCCTGATTATCCAGTACCTGCAGG
>CAYXWE010000759.1:0-2538 GCA_964468145.1 uncultured Pleurocapsa sp. | reverse complement strand
CGACTAACGAAAAATTAGTCAATCGTGAGGAAATTAATTGGAATGACTATATATTGTTGATTCGTCATTTCCACATATTTTGATTTTTACTTTTAGCTTTAGAGACATTTGAAAGTTAATCACAGACCCCTGGAGATAACTTCCAGACTCCTTATGGCTACACTATCGATCGAGCAATTGTAGCAGAAGGAATTCCCGAATCAAATCCTTGGTATGGTGCAGTTAGATTTAACAACCATCGCAATCCCATTGAAAGTGTAGAATTGCTGAGAGACGATAACAGCAAAATAGCTCTGCAGCGCGGTAGCGACAACCGTTTTACCATTGAGAATGGTGCAATGTATGGAGCGCAAGATTTTGTGGTAACAGATATTTTTGGTCAGCAGGTTACTCTCAACGATCTTAATATCACCAACGGTAGCGATGCCGATATTATTACGGGTCAACAGTTCTCTATTATTTAATCGATACAATTACTAAATTAAATACCTAACTAAGTTACAATCGGCTGCATTAATGCAGTTAGTAGCTTTGAGACATCAATGGTTGGATATTTAGTTTTTCTGACAATCTATATTGGATTATATTCTTTATTTGCCTTGGGATTAAATCTCCAGTGGGGTTATGCAGGCTTAATTAATTTTGGTCACGTAGCTTTTATGACTGTTGGGGCTTATACCACGGTTTTATTAAGCGTCAAAGGTGTCCCCCTAATCTTAGCTGTAGTTGCAGGAATTGCGATCGCAGCAATATTAGGATTGTTAATTGGAATGTCTACCTTAAGATTGCGAGAAGACTATTTAGCAATTGTCACTATTGGTGTTTCTGAGCTTTTGCGTTTAATCGCTCTCAACGAACAATGGTTAACCAAAGGCTCTTTTGGTATTCAGCGTTTTCCTTTGCCCGTAGACCGTTTTGAGCCTAATTTATTCCAAAAATATTTACTAATCGGGATTTTAACCCTCTTGGCAATTTTTGCTGCTTGGCAACTCTTTTCGGGATTGCGATCGCAATGGCGCGAAGGCAAAGAGATTCAAGGTAAAAGTTATCAACCCACCAAACTAGTCAGTCTAATTATTTGGGGAGTTTTGGGTCTGGGAGTAATTCTTGCTATCTATATTAATGGTTGCACTGCCCTTTTGGATTATAACTACAAGGCAGGATTGATGCTACTAGTTTTAACTGCCGTTGCAGTGGTTTATTGGGGATTAGAATTATTAGTAAATTCCCCTTGGGGCAGGGTCTTAAAAGCAATCCGCGAAGACGAAGAGATTGCTAGGGCTTTGGGCAAAAACGTTTTTTGGTATAAACTACAGGCATTTATGCTCGGTGGTGCGATCGCAGGTTTGGCTGGAGCGTTTTATGCTTGGCAGCTTACAACAATTTACCCTAGTAACTTTCAAACCCTGATTACTTTTAATGTTTGGACGATGGTAGTTTTAGGTGGGGCGGGTAAAAACCCTGGGGCGATCCTGGGGGCGATCGTTTTTTGGGCTTATGATGCCCTAACTAGATTTTATCTTCCCAAACTTGGTTGGTTCAATAGTTCCGAAGAAGGGGCATTTCGCGTCATGGTGATTGGCTTAATTCTAATGATTTTAATGGTGTGGCGACCCCAGGGAATTTTGGGTAAAAAAGAAGAGTTAACTTTGGGCAAATAAGTATTAGAGCTTTTACATAAGTTCGGGCGCGATCGTAAGTTTTTGACAAATGACAAATGACAAATAACTATTAATGAACGATACCCAATCTCCTGCATTGTCCATATATCTATTATTTGTCCCCACTATCGTTTTGCTTTCCAAGTGCCTCCATAACGATAGTGTGGATTATCTTGACTCACCACATCCCAACAGTTGCGACATACCATCACCCACTCAGTATTTGCTTGATATTGAATGCGATAGCGAATATCTACTCTTGTGCTGCAGCGATCGCAAGGTTTTAGCTTTAGTTTGCTCATGATACATAGTCAGAAATCAAAAACCAGAAGTCGAAAGAAATAAAGAAGCCCTCCTGTATTCAAGGGAGGACTTACCAACCAATCAGAATAGACCTATGGGTGCAAGTCCTGAGCGATCGTAAGTTTTTGACATATGACGGATAACAAATGACAAAAAACGATCGACTTTGAATACCTGAGATTATTTTCGCCCCTAGGTCTAACTTACTAATGAGTCTATCTATACTGCTTCTAGGTTTTTCTCTCCAGTACGAATACGAACTACCCGATCGACAGGATAAACAAAGATCTTACCGTCGCCAATCTCTCCAGTGCGTGCAGCAGCAATAATCTTATCTACCACCATATCTACCTGATCGTCTTCGATCACGATTTCAATTTTGAGCTTTTGTAAAAACTCTACAGTATACTCAGAACCGCGATAACGCTCTGTTTGACCCTTTTGGCGACCGAAACCCCGCACTTCAGAAACAGTCATGCCGACTACTCCAGCGTTAACTAGAGCAATCTTGACTTCATCTAGTTTAAAAGGTCTGATAATAGCTTCTATCTTTTTCAATTTATAGTCTCCTGTC
>CAYXWE010000758.1:0-2551 GCA_964468145.1 uncultured Pleurocapsa sp. | reverse complement strand
AGAAGATTCAATTAATGGTGTGTTAGCAGCCAAGGCAGCACAAATGAACTGTATTGCTATTCCCGAAGCGGAACAACGAACCAATCCCCAATTTGCGATCGCCGATAAAATCTTAGATTCTCTTACAGAATTTAACGAAAAAACCTGGAATAGCTTTAATTAACTTGCTCCTGTAGTTCTTGTAAAACCTTTTCTACATGAGCTTTGACGCGAACTTTATCCCATACCCGAGCAATTTTACCATTGGGGGAAATCAAAAAAGTCGATCGCACCACTCCCATATATTCTTTGCCCATAAATTTCTTCAACCGCCACGCACCATAAGCTTCAATAATCTGATGTTCGGGATCGGTTAATAACTCGATTGAGAGATTGTATTTATCGATAAACTTACTGTGAGACTTAGCTGAATCTGGGCTTACGCCGATAATATCCGCACCCAATTCTTCAAATTTATCTGCATACTTGGTAAAGTCTTTCGCCTCGGTAGTACAACCAGGAGTATTATCTTTGGGATAGAAATAAAGCACTATCCAGCGTCCAAGTTTATCTTGCAAACTGACACTATTACCATCTTTATTTTCAGCCACAAAATTTGGTGCGGGTTGTCCAACTTGAGGAATCTCAGTCATTTTCTTAAATTGTCCATTGTCCATTGTCCATTGTTAATTGTAATCTCCGCCCGATCCATATTTCCAAGCATCTAGCCAACGTTGGTAATAGTATTGCTGAGTTGGAGAAAGGTTTTTAGCTATGGGCTGCAATAACTTACCCCCACTGTATAAACCGCCATAAAGTGCCAGATTAAAATAATGAATACTCCAGTTAATTAAAGATCCGATCCCAATTTGGGGCAACAAAGGCAAGACTAGTTTCGGATTTACTAAGGGCAGGGTTTTGGCGAGGGGGATAAACTGAATGACATCCTGCAAAAATGGCTTGAGTACGGGATCTCCCAAACGTTCCATAACCCCAAACACGCCACTCATTAGATTATTAATTTGTTGAGGGTTGGGCTGCTTATCAACGGGGACACTCATAGTTTGTTGAAACAGCCAGGTAACAGATATATTTGGTTGATATGGTTGCAATAAAGCTAAGTCTTTTTGGCTTAACGTATTTGCATTTAAAGCAGCATCAATACCATTAGTCAAACGCTGGAGGTGGCGCACCATTGCCCCGAAACCGCCAAAGCTAACGGGAGATTGCCCCCCCGCACTATCTCCTACAGGCAAAATGCGCTCGAAGGGTAACTTTATTGGACTATTTTTATAAGCAGGAAAAAAGCCAAATAGAAATCGCTGAAACTCTAGCTGTTCTAACTCTATGTTTTGATATTCGGGTAAGAGTCTGAGATATTCTTCCATAAAATATTCTAAACTCGGTCTAGCGGGATTAGCATCAAGGTAGCTAAACATATAGGTGGTGCGTCCATCCTTTGCAGGAAAAGCTTCCCAAAAATACTGACAGTTATTAATAATTGGCGTGAAAGAATAAATTAAATCTCCCGTATCATTAGTAGGATAGCCCTGGGCGCAACTACCAACTACGACACAGACTGCTTCTGGTTTTGTTCCTTTTCTAGCTTGTTTAATAATCGGCGAAAAATGACCCATTGCATCGATTAACAAACGAGTTTTAATAGTGTGTTCCCCTGCTACTATTGCTACGCCATCAGAATGAACTGTTGCCGATTTGAAGGCTATATTTTCTAGTAAGATTCCCCCCGCAGCCAGAAACTTTTGTTTTAACTTTTCTAATAAACAAATTGGATCTACGCCAATATTCAAAACATCCTTGACCCAAATATCTTTACCAGGATGGAAACCAACTCTGGCAGGATTATACTCTGTCGCGATCGCCCGATCTAATTCTTCGGGGGTCAATAATTCCAGTTCGATAAAAGTTTCTAATTCATCCCGCGAGATATTCCATTCCTGTTCTCTACCTTTTAAAATTCCCCTTTCAATCAAGGTTACTCGCCAGCCAAGCTGTTGTAGTGCAGCACCCAATAAAATACCCAATGTGCCACCACAAATAACAATATCGGTATCGGTTTGTTTAATATTATCCGAACTTTGGGTGACAACTGCTGGTGCATCGATCTTCCCTTCTTTTAAAGCCGACCAAAATTTATCGGCACGACGTAGATTTTCTAATGTATTATCGGAACGTCGAGCTAGTATGGTTTCTACTAAAGACATTATGAAAAAAACTTGGAATAATATTATTAATCATTATCCCAAGTAAATAGTAGATTGCAAAAAGCGATCGCTTTTACAAGACATTGGGAAAAAATATGCCAAACTTACGAACAAGATTCAGGAATTTCTTCTAGTCTAATACTTTCTACCGCTCCATTAAAATCATAGTCAACATCAATAAACTCTTCGCCATATTCACCACTAAGAAATTCACTCGGATCATAACCAAACTCTACTAAAGCAGGTTTTATATCTACTGCATTATCTGTCCCTGGACGCACAATTCCATCACCATTAATTTTATATTGAGCAGAAGCACCACCAATTAAAATGCTTGAAATATCATC
>CAYXWE010000757.1:0-2552 GCA_964468145.1 uncultured Pleurocapsa sp. | reverse complement strand
CTATTGATTGGGCTTAAAGCTTACGGCAATCGCGCTTATAGCTGGGGCGAAGCCCATTTATCTATTATCACGGGACTAAAAGCAATATGACCAACGACAGTATCTTCAATTTCCGCTACCAAGGAAATTGTTTGAGGAGTCGTGTTTTCAAATAGTAAAGCGATCGCGAGTTTTGAAACAATTTTATTCTCTCCTTTAGAGAAAGCAGATAAATGAACCTCGCGTATAGCCTCACAATCTAAACTTGTTGCTATTCGGATGTGCATAACTTTTGATTAAACATTAAAACTCATTGAAAGTTTAATAATTTATCAGAAAAATTTCAGGAAAAAGTACCACTATTGTAATTGAATCGTTGCTCGATCGCAGCGCAAGATTCCATCTACGAGCCAAGATGCTTGTAACTTTGAATTAAATTCATTCGCGTATAAGAACTATGTATTTATTATCTAAAAAACCTTTATCGATATTAGTTACAGTCCTAGGGTTAGGTCTAGGGCTAGGGATGAGCTTTGCTTTCTCTACTCCACAAACTAAGGCATCTGATGCTGATTCATCTTCCTCTTCTGGGGTTACTCTTGCTGCTGTCGAGGTTCTCTCGACTACGGAAACCTCACCTTTAAGCGAAAAAGCAGTTGCTACTGCCCCTACTCTCAAGGCTTCATCGACAACTGCGGATAAACCAATCACTTTTTTTGCTGAGAGCGGTATTGCTATTCGTGGTGCGGATCCAGTAGCCTACTTTACACAAAAAACTTATGTAGCTGGTAGCTCTAAGTACACTTATGATTGGGGAGGAAGTACTTGGCAATTTGCTAGTGCCAAACACCGCGATTTATTTGCCAGTAATCCCCAGCAGTATGCGCCCCAGTATGGTGGGTTCTGCGCCTGGGCAGTAAGCCAGGGATATACAGCCCCTGTCGATCCTACTGCCTGGGATATTGTAGATGGCAAGCTCTACCTTAACTTCAATGCTCGCATTCAAAGGCGATGGCGACGAGATATTCCCGGTCACGTTGCTAGAGCAAATCAAAACTGGCCAGGAGTACTCAACTAATAATATAAATGCGTTGCCCCTGCGATCGTCTAGACGATTGTAATTTGAATCTAATTTAGAATATTTTATAAAGTTAGGCGATCGCTTTTCTCTCTCTATTTGCTTCATCGGCTTGTTAGCTAGCTAGCAATTGTCGAGCTTTTTGCATAACCGACTCCACGTACTCTGTTTTTTCCAATGTGTATGCTTGGCGATCGCTCGAAAAGCGTTGGGCAAGATTGTACTTCAATTGTGCAAAATGTTTGGCAACAGCAGCACCAATACCCCGACTAGCACCTACAACTAAAATTTGCTTTGACTCAGATTGCCTTCGGAGTTTTGGCATTATTTATGATTTTGATTTAATTCAGCTATTTTAATTCATAGTAAACTTTTTTTCGAGCGGTCGTATTTCAGATACAGGCGGGTTAAAAGCGATCGCCAATTTTGGTACTAATTTATCGCTTCAATAGCAACAACTCCACCTTCAATTGCCTCAATCTGAAGCTTAAATCCATACAGCAAACTCATTCCGAGTAATGGATCTGCTTCTGAGGCAGCTACATCTATAATTCGCTCTTGTCCATTCCAAATTACGGTTGCTTTATACATTTCAAATATTACCTCGTGCAAATTCTTCCCAGTAATCTTCCCAAGCTGATTTTATTCTCCACTGTTCTCTTGGTATCAATAAGCCCATTTTTTCTAACCTTAAAATTATGTTAGTTGGCTACAACTTTAGATCGTATTTAATGTAACCATCATCGTAAAAAATGGGTAGGAGAAAGTGTAAACTTCATTCAGAGAACGCCAGACTTAAAAAATAAACAACCAAAGACCAATGACAAATAACAAATGACTACAATTGCTTAACTTCTCCCACTAACTTAGAAACAACATCCTGCGCGCTACCGAATAACATAGTGGTTTTATCTTTGTAGAATAGTTCGTTATCGACTCCTGCAAAACCCGTCCGCATACTGCGCTTAATGACGATGGCGTGGTTTGCTTTATCCACATCAATAATGGGCATCCCATAGATCGGACTGCGATTATCGTTACGGGCTGCGGGGTTGACTACATCGTTCGCACCAATAACTAAAGCGACATCAACGCGATCGAATTCAGTGTTAATATCATCCATATCGTACAGGCGATCGTAGGGAACGTTTGCTTCTGCTAGCAGTACGTTCATGTGTCCTGGCATTCTACCTGCAACGGGATGGATTGCATATTTAACATCTACGCCCATTTTTTCTAGTTGACCAGCTAATTCTCTAACCCCGTGTTGTGCCTGGGCTACTGCCATACCGTAACCAGGAACGATTACCACTGAGCGAGCATAGCCGAGCATCATTGCCCCTTCTTCGCTATCAATGGAACGGTAGGTTTTATCGATTTCCGCACCATCTGCACCGCCAATAACAGCAGCACTATCCCCACCAAAAGCACCAAATAGCACGTTAGTAAGGGGTCGATTCATGGCTTTACACATGATTTGGGTCAAAATTAACCC
>CAYXWE010000756.1:0-2552 GCA_964468145.1 uncultured Pleurocapsa sp. | reverse complement strand
TCTGGGGCTTGGGTTAGGGAAAAATATCAATGTCAGAGCCAAATGTTTAGTTATCTTAAGATTATGAGAAAGAAAACAATCTAAATCAGCTATGTTCGCTACTTTCTGGCAGCGAGTACCCAAAATTTATTTTAAAAAAATTCTTATTAGGTTTTTGCACCCCATGTTCCTTTCCTGTAAATTGTGTTTTATGCCTCTTGTATTCACGATACACGATCGTTATTAACTTTTGTAACTTTTATTAGAACTAGTTTTCTTGTTGCAAACTTATTTTGTTCTCTGTATGCTACACAGGTTTGACAAGAACGATGAAGTATTTCGATTTAGAAAACCAGCAAAACATTGCAGAAGTAATTCCAGCCAAAACTACGAATCAAAACCACGTGCTTACTTCTAAGTTAGTTGCTAGCCTATTAAAAGCCAGAAAACTATAGATTTATCTCGGAATTTGACGATACTTGCCACGGAATCGCTGCGATCGCGGTATCCGCGACCCATAATGCGGGATCGCCCGTCAATATAGAGCTATACAAAAAATACAAGTCAATTGAAGGCTGAATGCTGAGGGCTACCGATCGCGGATATACCTTCGGATGTAGATTAAAAAAACAGCAAAAGTATATCCGCGATCTGCAACAGTCTGAGTAATTTAGAAATGTCAAACTCAGTTATCTTTCTACTATTAAATATAGTTATCTTTTAAATATTACTATGGAATTTGGGCGTTCAAAGCTGTAAAAATAATTAAATGTATGCCAAAAGAACTACTATAGGAGCTAATGACCATGACGAATACACCTAAGATTGCTACCTTTGGTTCTTGGAAATCCCCTATAACCTCAGATTTGATAGTTTCTAAAACCATTGGTGTTGGCAGTATCATCGTAGATGGTAACAACATATATTGGTTAGAAAAACGACCCCAAGAAAAAGGTCGCAGCCTAATAGTCGGTTATTTTGGCGATAAACCCAACAGCGTAATATCGCCACGGAGCATTCAAAATATTACTCCCGCACCTTTGAGTGTTAGAAGCAAAATTCACGAATATGGTGGGGGGGCGTATGCGGTAGTAGCAGATACTATTTACTTTTCTAATTATGCAGACGGTCGAATTTACCAACAGGTTTTCGATCGCTCTCCTCAGCCATTAACCAATAAACTACATCAACGCTATGGAGATATTATCGTAGATATTCCGAGAAACCGTTTAATTTGTATCTGTGAAGATCGTCCGTTTCCAGAAAAAGAAGCTCAAAATAGCATAATTAGTATTGATGTAATGACAGGGAAGATTAGCACCTTAGTTGAAGGGGCCGACTTTTATTCTTCGCCACGTTTGAGTCCCGATGGCAAACAGTTAGCCTGGTTAAGTTGGAATCATCCTCATATGCCCTGGGATAGTACTTACCTTTGGTTGGGAAACATCAATGATGATGGCACAATAGAGCATTCAGAATCGATCGCAGGAGGCGAAGCAGAGTCAATTTGCGAACCTAAATGGGGCGATGACGGTCAGCTATACTTTGCTAGCGATCGCACAAATTGGTGGAACTTGTATCGGCGCAATAATCGGGGTGAAATTGATATCTTACATGACATGGCAGCGGAGTTTGCCTATCCTCATTGGGTATTCGGACTATCTACCTATGCTATCAAAGGCGATCGTCTAGTCTGTGCCTATTCTACAAATGGCAGTTGGCATTTGGGATCGATCGACCTCCAAACAAAAGAGTTTCAAGAAATCAACAGCAGATATACTAATATTGCCGATCTACAAATAACCAATGATGGTTGTGCGGTATTTACTGCGGGGACACCAACCGAAACCACCGCAATTGTCAAACTAGATTTAGATGCAGGAAAAGAACACATTTTAAAACGGACGGGAGACTTGAGCGTCGATCCTGGTTATCTTTCTTTACCCGAAGCGATCGCCTTTCCGACGACAGATAATTTAACCGCCTATGCTTGGTACTATCCTCCGACCAATCAAGATTATGAAGCACCCCCCGAAGAATTACCACCTTTGATTGTCAAAAGTCATGGTGGCCCTACTGCTGCTGCTTCGGTAGATCTCAACCTCCGCATTCAGTATTGGACGAGTAGGGGTTTCGGCTATTTAGATGTTAATTATGGTGGCAGTATTGGTTATGGTCGTCAATATCGCCAAAGACTAGATGGTAAATGGGGCATTGTTGATGTAGATGACTGCGTAAACGGAGCAAAATACCTAGTAGATCGCGGTCGAGTAGATGGCGATCGCTTGGTAATTACGGGGAGTAGTGCCGGAGGCTATACTACTTTGGCTGCCTTGACCTTTCGTAATGTTTTCAAAGCGGGAGCGAGTTACTATGGCGTTAGCGACCTAGAAATATTAACCAAAGATACCCATAAATTTGAATCTCGCTATTTAGATCGTTTAATTGGTAAGTATCCTGAAGACATTGCTATTTACCAAGAGCGATCGCCTATTCACTATCCAGGAAAATTAGATTGTCCTGTCATCTTTTTTCAGGGATTAGAAGATAAAGTAGTTCCGCCCAATCAGGCA
>CAYXWE010000755.1:0-2555 GCA_964468145.1 uncultured Pleurocapsa sp. | reverse complement strand
ACTAATAACTAATAACTAATGACTAATAACTAATGACTAATAACTAATAACTAATGACTAATGACTAATAACTAATGACTAATAACTAATAACTAATGACAGAAACTTTAATTATTTATAGTCGCTATCCCGAAGCTGGTAAAACTAAAACTCGTATGATTCCAGCTTTAGGTGCGGAGGCTGCAGCCGAATTGCAGCGTCAGATGAGCGAACATACTCTAAATACGGCCAAACAATTACAACAAAAACGCAAGATTAAGATCGAAGTGCATTTTGCAGGAGGGAACAAATATTTAATGTCTGCATGGCTGGGAGAAGATATTGACTATATCGCCCAGGTTGATGGAGATTTGGGCGATAAAATGAACTCTTCTTTTTCGCGGGCATTCAATACAGGCAGTCAAAGAGTAGTAACAATTGGTATTGATTGTCCCGATATCAATACAGATATACTAAATCGCGCTTTTGATTCATTACAACAACAGGATTTAGTATTGGGAGTAGCATCCGATGGAGGTTATTATTTAATCGGTTTGAATAAAGCTATACCCGAACTATTTCAAAATATAAATTGGGGAACAGATACAGTACTAAAGCAAACAAAGGAGATCGCCGATAAATTAAATTTGGAAACTAATTATCTGCCTACCTTATCTGATGTAGATCGTCCTGAAGATTTGGCTATTTGGCAACAGTATCGGAAATATTGAAAGAAGGCTGAGGGCTGAGGACAAATTATAGTTTGGTTTGGCGTTACAGTTTTTGTAACACGATAATAATTTAAGATAACAAAGGACATACTAGAGGCATCGATTAGTAGTGAGATATTAACGGTTAATGTTATTAAAAGATGCTCGCGTAACCCAAATAGTTTTTCTTAGTCTATTTTTATTTTTAGGTGTCAGTACTAGAGATTGGACGATCCAGTTTAATTTAATGCTGGTAGTTATGGTTAGTTGCTTGATTACTCAGTGGATACTGTCGTCAGTGGTGGAATATGGCAAACAGGCAGATGAATATAGTTTTGTCGATCTCGATCGCAAATTCAACATTTTAATTAGCCCCAAAGTTTTAACTTCTCTGAGGAGTGCCTTAATTACAGCTTTGGGTTTGTGCTTATTACTTCGCAGCAATAGCCCAGAGACAATGGCGATCGCAGGTATAGGCGCGATCGCGAGTAAATTTCTTTTTCGTCACCACAATAAACACTTTTTTAACCCCGCTAACTTTGGCATTATTTGCGCCTTAACCCTAACTAATGACGCTTGGGTATCCCCTGGACAATGGGGTACAGATTGGTGGTATCTATTGCTGTTTTTGGGCTTAGGGGGAGTAGTGTTAAAGCAGGTTGGACGTTGGGATACATCGATCGCTTTTCTACTAATTTATGGCGGTTTAGAAGCAGTACGTAATTTTTGGCTGGGTTGGAGTTGGGATGTCTGGCAACATCAGTTTATGAGTGGTAGCTTGCTGTTGTTTGCCTTATTCATGTTGAGCGATCCGCGATCGATTCCCAATTCCCAGAAAGGTAGATGGATTTGGAGTGGCGCGATCGCGCTTTGCACTTTTATTTTGCAACATTATTTCTATCTTTCTACCGCAATTTTTTGGTCGTTATTTATCGTTTCTCCCCTGACAATATTGTTAGACATGGTTTGGAATGCACCCAGGTTTGATTGGATGAAATCTCAATTAGCCCCCTAACCCCCAATTGTGGGGAAACAGATATATCCGTAGGAACAAATTCTGTAGGGTGGGCAATTTATTCTTTCTCAATGCCTAATTATCAACAAAATTTTGCCCACCATTCTTCAAGGATCGATCTAGCCAATATTTATAGGTTGAGTTACCACAGAATTCGTTAACTCAATAATTAATCATGAAAATATTTAGAGTTTTATTTTCGCTATTATTAACGGGTGCAATACTTATCTTTGGCATCAAACCCGCACTGGCTTTTTGTGGTTTTTATGTTGCTAAAGCCGATAGCAGTTTATATAACCAAGCATCCCAAGTAATCATCGCTAGAGATGGCAACAGAACAGTTTTAACCATGTCCAACGACTACCAAGGAGAGGTTAAAGACTTTGCCATGGTTGTACCCGTACCAGTAGTTTTAACCAAAGAACAAGTACATATTGCCGATCCCAAAATAATCGATCGCCTTGATGCTTTTAGCGCGCCAAGATTAGTTGAATATTTCGACGAAGATCCTTGTATTCCTGTTTGTGTGTCTTGTGATTCAGTTTCTCCAAATTGGGAAAAACAAAATAGACTATTGGGAGTAAATGTTGAAGAACAATTTACCGTAGGTGAATATGATATTGCTATTCTCAGCGCAACAGAATCTAGCGGTTTAAAAACTTGGCTGACGAATAATGGTTATCAGCTTCCTCAAGATGCAGAGGCATTATTACAACCTTATATTCGTCAAGGGATGAAATTCTTCGTGGCAAAAGTTAACCTGAAAGAATTTAACAATAGTGGTTTTGAAAAATTAAGACCACTATCTATTAGTTACGAATCTCCTAAATTTATGCTTCCTATTCGCTTGG
>CAYXWE010000754.1:0-2556 GCA_964468145.1 uncultured Pleurocapsa sp. | reverse complement strand
ATAGTGCGATCGCTAACTAAGGGTTCAGATGGCATAGAGTTAAATGAGTTAAATCATATACTATGATTTTTGCTTTCTAAACTTAATATACGATTTGTTAATGAACTATATCCGTACTTCTACATTTTTAATTGTGTGAAACTGTTGTTAACTCCTAAAAAATAAAGTTTAGATAACTCTATATGGCTTGTATACAAAAGACTTTTCAAATGAAAATGTCACATCAAATGTATTATTGATGTTAAATAATTTCCAGTCAATTAACTGTGCTAGCTATTTTCGCGATCGCCTCCTCAACTGTATTAGCACTCTCATAATGGCTAATCCAAGCTCTAATATCCCAAAATATAGGCATACTCTCATCCAAGTGCCAAATTCTACCAATTCTCCGCCCCTTGGTATCGCAAATAATAGCAGACTTCATATACCGACTTTCTAACTTCGCCCTAACCTGATGTTCTTGAGCAATATTGCTCACAGTATTAAACCAAGCCTCAGTTTTAATAATCGTAAGCTTTTTCCAGATATCGCTTTCAGTTTTGTCTAATGCTGCAATATCGATTGTTCCTTGAACTTTGTCTGGTATCATAAATCCTAAGAATGAATAATTCATCAGAACATCGAGATTCAAAAGCGACCAAACTACTGAAATCTCGATGTTTCTGTGTTAATAGAACTTATAGTACGGTGATAGAACAAAGCTTGTAGACCCGCGATTTATAACGATTTAAGATCGAAGAATACGGATCGATGATTAGGGTTTATGGATTAAAGTTTAATCAAATAAAGTATCTAGATTAATTCGATTGTCTTCAGAGAAATCACCATATACATGAATACTTGAACTGGCTCTGGTAACAGCGGTATAAAGCATCTTCTGTTTGAAATTAGAGGAGTAGATATTATTCACATCAATGAATACCTGCTCAAATGTCGAACCTTGGCTTTTATGCACTGTAATGGCATAGCCATAGGCAATATTATCGAAGGCTTTCCTAGTATTATCTATTGCTTTAGTTAGTTCAGTCTTGGCTCTATAGTCTTCAGTTTGTTTGAGCCTGTCCTGCATCTGCTTAATATTCTTTTCATTAGCAGCAGCCGAGTCTTTGTCTAATATCTTTAATGCGATCGCTTCACTATTTTCAAGATCCAAGGGTTCTGCTAATACAGACCAATACTTATAGCCAGTTTCACCATCTGTTAGCAAAACTCCAGGCTTGATTACCAGAAACTCTTGACTATTTACCGCTATCTGTTGGTATTTACCGTTTTTCCCCTTTCTATATACAGGCGCTCTAGCGATGAGTAAGTCATTAGGCAAATAAGGATTCTCTAGACTTAACTCTGTGCCATAAATAGCATTTCTGACATAACAGCTTAATTCCTGACAGCGTTTGTTAGTGTAAGCCAAAAATCTGACTGAATTGCGATCTAATGCAAAAGCCTTATCGGTAAAATACTTTTGAGCTACTTTCTTCCAAGAGATTTCATTTATGTGTCTAACAATAGTCCCATCTTCACTCTTTTCAAAAGGATAGGGGAATACTTGATAAGTATCATTACTGCGGATTTTCTCAGCTACAACAGCCAATTTGCCATCATATCTAACCACATCGAATAATTTAATTTCCGAAATTGGTAAGTTAGACACACTAGGCATCGATTCAAACACAGGTGGTAACTGAAAAGGATCGCCACAGAATAAAACCTTGATATTTTTATTTTGAACAGCGTCAACAATATCTTGTAGTGTTTTCTTATCTATCATTGAATATTCATCAATGATTACCAGGTCATATTTGTATATCGCTCTCTCGCCAAAACCTGCTCTTAAATAGTCATTGCCAGTGTAAATATTGATATCGAGATAAAGACCCAGTATGCTTGCCAGGGTATAAAACGCAAAATATTGACTGACATCAGTTTCTAAAGCGTTATTTGCCATCAAACGAATATTCTTCAAGGCTTTATTGGTCGGGGAAGCAACAGCTACCTTTAAATTAGAATGCTCGTTTTTTAGGTACAGTAACACCTGTGATAATAGTGTAGACTTCCCTGTACCAGCAGCACCAGAGAATCTTAAGTACTGGTCATGGTTTGAAATAATGAAATCTTGAATAGCTTTAAAAGCTGTTTCTTGTTGGAGAGTCAGCTTAATACTGTGTTTGGTTTTGGTCATTTGTAATGCTCTTTAATTGATGTAGCGGTTGAGATAGAGCTATTACAGTTGAGATATCTGTTACTGGCTTGATTACTTAATTAGGTACTTTGATAATGCAGTTACCTGTTAGACAAGATTTTTTAACAGGTGTTCGATAGTCGGAACAGTCCAGCCATTACCGATACCGAAAGATCTCGGACCATCTGCCATGCCTCTAACTCTGGTATAGTTATCGGGCAATCCCTGTAATCTTTCTTTTTCTAAGATAGTTAAAGTACGAAAGCGATCGCCAATTTTAAAAATGGTACTGTTACCAGTGGTCATGGTCGGGCATTTGCCATCGATACTATAAACTCGTCTACCAGATCTAAAATCATTTAAGTTTGAGCATTTTA
>CAYXWE010000753.1:0-2557 GCA_964468145.1 uncultured Pleurocapsa sp. | reverse complement strand
AACGATTTTACTTTGGCTAATTCTTCTTGATTGTAAAAAACCTACCCTTGTGAGCTTTATTGGACCCCCTTCTTTTCTGGCTTCATACCAAGATGATGTTACTTCTAAGCACGCAGAAAATGGATTCAGTTGGCAGCGCAACGGTGGGAATCACACCCACAAGCTACAGTAGTTATTCAGATTTCGAGGTTCTGAACGGGTGGTTTTCAATTTCTTGATTAGCACCCAACAAGTCGCACCATTACTCATTACTCACGAGCAGATTGATAAACTTGTCAAACACATAACTTTGTACGGCTATATATCTGCGATCCGTAGGCTAGGCGTAAGCCTACGGATCGCCCTTTTCACGTCTTAGAAACCCCACATTTGCAGTTAACTGATTCGTTTCTTAATCAAACTAATCGTTTGGTTAACCTTGTCTGGAAAAACTACTACTAAGTTGTTCGTTTGTGCTTCATCTAATGCAGTCTCGATCGCTTTAACTTCTGAAAGAATAATCTCGTATTGTACGTCAGGGTTTTCCTGATTAATACCCTTAGTAATTAAATCGGCAACTTCTCCCGATTTTCTGCCACGGGGATCTTCATCTTCTTTAACAATAATGCGATCGAATATTTGAGCCGAAATTTTACCCAAAAGCATCAGATCTTCATCACGGCGATCGCCTGGCCCTCCGACAACTCCGATTCTGCTACCCTGCCAGTTTTTCACAAAATCTCCCACCGCCTTATATCCATGGGGATTATGAGCATAGTCTACTAGGGCGTGATAATCGCCTAAATCGAATAAATTCATCCTGCCAGGAATTTGTTCGGCAGAAACCGTAAAGCTACGTACTCCTTTACGAATATTTTCGATATCTACTCCCTGAGCAAATGCTGCCAGACAACTGGCTAAAGCATTGGCAATCATGAAAGGAGCCATTCCTCCCATGGTCATGGGAATTTTTGTCGCCTTTTCAATCCTGAGAGTCCATTTTCCTTCTAATATCGAAAGATATTCGCCATCATATATTGCTGCCATGCCATTGCGACGACTATGTTCGATAATAATGGGATTGTCTGGATTCATAGAAAAATAGGCTATTTTGCAGTTTACTCGCTTCGCCATCGCTGCTACGAGAGGATCGTCTGCATTTAATATTGCATAACCATCGGGCTTGACGGTTTCGGCAATCACGCTTTTAACCTTTGCCATTTGCTCGATGGTGTTAATTCCGCCCAAACCCAAATGGTCTGCTGCAACATTTAAAACTACTCCAATATCGCAACTTTCAAAAGCCAGCCCAGAGCGCAAGATTCCCCCTCTAGCCGTTTCTAAAACTGCTACTTCTACAGTGGGATCTTTGAGGATTGTCCCCGCGCTATAAGGCCCTGTATTATCTCCCTGTTCGACTAAATATTCCTGAATATAAATGCCATCAGTAGCGGTAAACCCCACAATTTTACCTGTTTGGCGATAGATATGAGCCGTTAGCCGAGTGGTGGTAGTTTTGCCATTTGTCCCAGTGATTGCCACAATGGGAATGCCACTGGGAGCATTATTGGGGTAGAGCATTTCTAATACTGACGCACCCACGTTACGGGGCAACCCTTCGCTAGGAGCAGCGTGCATTCTAAAGCCAGGAGCAGCGTTTACCTCGACAATTACTCCTTTTGTCTGTTTTAAGGGCTTACTAATATCGGAGGTAACAATATCAATCCCTGCAATATCTAAACCTATTATCTTAGAAACCCGTTGGGCAATCCAAATATTTTCAGGATGAATTTCATCGGTGCGATCGATCGCCACTCCTCCCGTACTCAAATTGGCTGTAGCCCGCAGATAGACTATTTCTTGTTCTGGCAATACCGAATCGAGATCGTAACCTTGCTTGGCTAAAACAGCTTTGGATGTTGAATCGATGGTTATTTTGGTCAAGACATTATCGTGTCCGTTACCCCTTTTGGGGTCTTTGTTAGTAATTTCAATTAATTCTTCGACGGTAGATTTGCCATCGCCAACTACATGGGCGGGTACTCTTTCTGCTACCGCGACAACTTTGTGATTAATTACTAATACTCGATGGTCATTACCCTGATAATATCGCTCGACTATTACCGAGCGCGTTTTAGATGCTGCACTAGCTAAATCGTAGGCTACCTCTGCATCCGACCATTCATTAATATTAATTGTAATTCCGCGACCATGATTGCCATCTAAAGGCTTAACCACAATCGGATAACCACCAATATCGGAAATCGCTTGTTCTAGTTCGTCTAAATATTGTATGACCGTGCCTTGAGGGACGGGAACTCCTGCATTGTCCAAAATCGTTTTAGTTCCTTCTTTGTCACAGGCAAGTTCTACCCCCAAAATACTAGTATTGTTACTCAAAGTAGCCTGGATACGCCGTTGATTTGCTCCGTAGCCCAACTGCAGCATCGCCCTGGCACTAAGCCATCTCCAGGGAATTTTTCGAGCTTCGGCCTCTTTAATAATAGTTTCTGTAGAAGGGCCTAGGGCAGTACTAGCTAAAAGCTCTTTTAGGTCGGCTAAATCTTGCTCTAGTTCG
>CAYXWE010000752.1:0-2562 GCA_964468145.1 uncultured Pleurocapsa sp. | reverse complement strand
ACCATTGCAATAGCAGCAAATCGGCTAGCACCAAAACCAACAATATTGTTATCTTTGTCAAATTCCCAAGCTACAATGTAGACATTGTCAAAACCTTTGAGCCTGTCTAGATAATATACAAATTCTCTCGTATTCACGACAATATAGACACGACGCATCGAACGTTTGGGGTCATACCACAAAGATATTCCATTCTCAAAACTATTTAGGTTGTTGTAACCTATGTTTTGCTGTGATACGTGCGTAAACATCTCGGCAATCCATTTTGCACGATTACTAGAAACAACCACTATTGGCGGAGGCAGCTCATCTTCTAGATTTAATTGCTCTATATTGATGTTATGGGCTAAGAGAAGTGTATGAGTAGATTTACCTTTTAGCAAAAAATCTTTTCTTAGAAAGAATAAGTCATCAACTTCGTTTGGATCTACTGTTATATTTTGAAGTGGAGAATATTTTTGATTAATTAAAGTTCCACCATAATTAGGGTTTAGATCGGCAGTTATGTTAAACATATAATTATCCCTGGATATCTATTTTGACTTTATCAATTTAATTTCTAAAAAGCTTGAGATATTTTATTTTGATAGCAATTTTTATCTAATATCTATTGCTTTAAATAATCTATCTGAGGTAAGTACAATTTTTTTTCGATTTCCATTATTCAATTGCTACTAATAATTAAAGTTGAAATGAGGTGCGATCGCCTATCAATTTGCATCACTTATTGATGATATAGAATCAAGGTCACCTAATTACTAAGGTCATTTCACAATTGTTATTGAATGGACTCTGAAATTGAATAGTGCGATTTTTATCGCCACCGTCTTTTTTGTAGCCGTAGTTATCAATGTAGTAACCTTTTCTAGATTTGATACCAACTTTTAATTGAGATGTGGCGAGTTTTTTCAAAATCTTCAAATCACTTTCGTAAATAAAGGTGTTACCTACTTTCAGATAGCCATCAACCCAAAGATTGGGCGTACCAATCAGGTGAAGACTTTTATCGTCGTTAAACTTCGCCCAAACCTTATTATTTTGTTCTGGTTCTCTAATTTCTAAATGTTCGCCATTTCGAGCAATTTCCCAATCATCTGTTGAGGGTCGAAATACATCGGATCGGATCGTGCCATCAGCTTTAAGATTACCTGCGATCGCGGTATCTCCCTGAACTTTTAACTTATTGTCCCCTGGATTTGTTGTACCAATTCCAACATTACCGTTTTGTTTATCAATGAACAGTGCGGATATTCCTGTCGCATTATCACTGTGGCGCAGAATATTTAATCCGTTGCTAACATGTCGTTCATCATTTTCGATGGTAAATCCAAGCTTGTCATTGTACACTCTGAATTTGATACCGGCTCTAAATCTATTTCCACCAGCCGTGCTAATTTTTAAATAATTATCGCTTTCGGCTGAAAAATCAGCAATTTGTAGTCGCTCCGCTGGATTTGTTGTTCCAATACCAACTTTTCCACCAAACGAACTATAATTATCAGTCCCAGTGACAGCTAGTCTACCTACAAGCAATGTATTTCCATCTACCCTCAAACTATTAACGCGATCGGGAGACTTGACGTGAAGCTTGGCTTGGGGTTTATCGATACCAATACCCACACAACCTACTAAAAGATTATCGCCAAACCTTTGATATTCCCGATAGACTAAAGGCCCTTTGTGAATCGGAATGGTAATATATCCATCCCAATAACCAGGAATATTTTCGTAGTGGACATAGAGATTGGCATAACCAGAGAGAAGTTTGGTTTTAAGGTTGCTAATTTTGAGTCTGAGAAGTTCCTGGCGATTTTCTGTTTGTAGCGACCATCCTTGTTGGCAAACAAAATTCCACCTTGGGGTTATTCCTTGTTCTTCTTTACCGCCAAAAATCCAGTGTTCTTGACCGCGCTCGATCGAAATCTGAATATCATCTGCGTCTGTTTTCTCCACCAAAGCCCAGTTTTTAGGATCGTTGTCTGTTGTCGTGACATCAAAAGAAATCGTAAACTTGGCTGCTCGATCTAGAGAATTTTCTCCCTCAATTCCCTCTAACTTCAACGCACTAGAAGAATTGAGTTGAGACTTGATTACTTTGATGTTGGTTGATTGTTGTATTGTTGTTTGTACTTGGGCTATGTCAAAAGATAATAATTCTCCCAACCTGGTGGCGATCGCGTTGAGATCGTCTTCTGAAATTATACCTAAACTATTAATTACAACTATGACAATTTCACTTTTATCAGAAGGCTGTAAATTTAGACTGTTTACTTGTTGCTTTAAAAGCTCGAAAGAATTGGATGTTTGAAGAGACTCTTGCTCTATAAATAAATCTAATTGACCAAAAAAAGCTTGCGTGCCTTGTCTCAAGTTTGAGTTTTGTCCTAGTCCTCGAATCACTGTAGAAAAATCAGCAATTTTATCTTCAAGAAATTTAAAAATATCTCCTTGCCATCGTGTTGTATCTACCTCAGTTATTTCAGGAGAGTCTAGAATAGTCAATGAAGCACTTGGGTTCGGCAAACTTTGAATCGTTAAAGTCAACTCATTTTCGCTACTATC
>CAYXWE010000751.1:0-2562 GCA_964468145.1 uncultured Pleurocapsa sp. | reverse complement strand
GCTTACAATGTTAATAACATGGAGCAGATTATCTCCATTATGGAAGCAGCGAACGAAGCTGATAGCCCAGTAATTCTACAAGCTTCTCGTGGCGCACGTAAATACGCTGGAGAAAATTTTCTACGTCACCTAGTCATGGCAGCAGCAGAAAGTTATCCTCATCTTCCTATCGCTATGCACCAGGATCATGGAAATAGCCCTGCGACTTGCTATTCTGCAATCCGCAACGGTTTTACTAGCGTCATGATGGATGGTTCTCTAGAAGCGGATGCTAAAACTCCTGCTAGTTTTGAATATAACGTTAACGTAACCGCAGAAGTAGTAAAAGTTGCCCACTCCGTTGGTGCTAGTGTAGAAGGCGAACTAGGTTGTTTGGGTTCGTTAGAAACTGGTCAAGGTGAAGCAGAAGACGGACACGGTTTTGAAGGAACTTTGAGCAAAGATCAACTCTTAACCGATCCTGATGAAGCCGTAGAATTTGTCGAACGCACTCAAGTAGATGCTTTGGCTGTGGCAATTGGTACTAGTCATGGTGCTTACAAATTCACTCGCAAACCTACTGGCGAAATTCTAGCTATTAGCAGAATTGAAGAAATCAACCGCCGTTTGCCTAACGTTCACTTGGTAATGCACGGTTCTTCTTCCGTACCTCAAGAGTGGATCGACATCATTAATGCTCATGGTGGTAAAATTCCTGAAACTTATGGTGTACCCGTAGAAGAAATTCAAAAAGGTATTAAGAGTGGTGTTCGTAAAGTCAACATCGATACTGACAACCGCTTGGCAATTACTGCAGCTATTCGCGAAGCAGCAGAAAAAGATCCTGCTAACTTTGATCCTCGTCATTTCCTCAAGCCTTCGATCGCCTACATGAAAACTGTATGTCTCAGACGCTATGAAGCTTTTGGTACTGCTGGTAATGCTAGCAAAATCAAACAGGTTTCCTTGGATGATTATGCTGCTAAATATGCTAAAGGCGAATTGTCTACTAGCAATAAAACAACTGTTTCTGTATAAAAAATTAAGTTAGATACAGAACTAAACTAAATTGATTAGTAAAAATGAGTAGTTTTGATAGCTGCTCATTTTTTTTTACTTAGCAATACCCCACAATAAAAATGAAAATTAAATATCCGATTAATCTGCACAAATCTTTGACTTTTGCTTTTGTATTAGCTTTGATGGCTATTTATCAGAATTTTACTATTGCTCCCTGGGCATATTTAGCCCTCCATGGAACTTACGGTATTATGTGGTTAATTAAAGACAGTTTGTATCCAGATAAGCAATGGGAACAAGAAGTACCAGTACTTCAAGGAGTTATAGTATTTGTCTTTTTAGGTTCGTATTGGGTTGCACCCTTCCTCTTAATTAGTAGCAAAATTCAACCAAGCCCGCTTTTAATCGGTATTGCGATCGCAACCAATCTGTTTGGCGTATTTCTTCACTACGGTAGCGATGCCCAAAAGTACTTTACTCTCAAATACAAAAAAGGCTTAATTACCGAAGGTTTTTTTAGTCGCAGTCGCAACCCTAACTATTTAGGAGAAATTTTAATTTATTTAGGTTTTGCCCTCTTAAGTAACCATTGGCTTCCTTTATTAGTTTTGGCTACTTTTACCGCCTTAATATTTATCCCCAATATGCTCAAAAAAGATAAATCTTTAGCTCGGTATCCCGAATTTGCAGCCTATAAAGAACGTTCTGGCTTAATACTACCCAAGCTCTTGGTCAAACAGCCCCAAACATCAGAAACTACAGCAATTGAGAGTTAATTTAATCTGTTTATATCTATATAGCATAGCGGTCGGGAATCATCTGCGATAATTAACAAATGACATAGAACTAATAACGGCAAATCTAGCTGTAAGAATTCTCACAAATCAAATAAAATTGCTATAGTTCGACGTTTGTAGTCGGTCTTAAATTCCAATTTTCATTTTGTTCAATCTCTAAAATAAAGTGATGGTACTTGAGTAATGTGGGACGATGACCGACGCTAACAAAGGTAGTCTGGGTTCTAATCAAGTATTGATAGAGACTAGCTTCATTTTGAATATCCAAAGCACTGGTTGCTTCATCCAAAATTACATAACGGGGTTTATTAATCAAAATTCTGGCAAAAGCCAATCGTTGTTGCTCTCCCAGGGATAAAACCTCATCCCAATCTTTCTCTATATCCAAACCGCCAGAACGTTCGACTAAATCTGGTAAATTCACTTCTTTAAGAGCATAAATTAGTCGCTCGTCAGGAATATCTAGGTCGTCGTGGGGATAGGCTAGCTGACTGCGTAATGTACCCAAAATCATATAGGGCTTTTGAGGTAAGAAAAACATCTGGGATAAATCGGGACGATAAATTGCTCCCGTACCAGAATTCCACAAACCAGCAATTGCTCTTAGCAAAGAGCTTTTACCGCAGCCACTAGCACCCATAATCAATAAACCCTTCCCTGAAGGTAAATCCACTGATAAGTCTTTTACTAGGGTGCGTCGGTAATTGGGAGTTTGCAGCGTTAGTCTTCTTAAAGCTAATTTATCTTGCTTGATGGTACTGATAGT
>CAYXWE010000750.1:0-2562 GCA_964468145.1 uncultured Pleurocapsa sp. | reverse complement strand
ACCATCCCCAGCTACTTGAGCTTTTGCAGCTATACCGTATCCCAAAATAGTAGTACAACAAAATAAAGAAGTAAATTGCAATTTCATGTCTGCTTGATGTTCTATTGTAGTTGCCAGTATTCTACAGCCATAAGTAATGGTCGAATTGTATTGTGAAATATATCTATAGTATTCACTTTGTTGTTCTAATACCATTTCTCTTTGAAGTTGCACTTAATGTTTTGAGTTTAGATCTCGATACTGCTGACGAACGTTACAAAAGAAAGGTCAAAACCAAGAAAATTGTTGGCTATCTAACGTATCTATTACATTCCAATTTCTTTGATATTTGCTTATGGCTATTCTACGGGTAGCTATTACGTTTTTGGTATGGGCTGGATCTATATTATTTTGGTTTGTCTTCGCATCTTAGCTGGCGATATTTTGGCAGCGTCAATATACATAGCGCATTTTATAATATCGCTGCAAGCTACACTTGCTATATCCATATCTTTACAAGAAAATCCTGGGGTATTTTCTATTTTTCATTTTTCACTAATAGTTCTTTTCTTAGATACTTTCTGCGCTTCCCACTCCCAGCACAAACTAATCAGAGAAATGTTATTTCCGACCCGCATACAATGCGATCGCAGTGGTATCATCATTAAACGACTAGGCTACCCAGATTTTAAAAGTAAAGGTCGTCCGACAATTTTAGAAATTCAACAATTTACTCAAATAGAATTTATTTTCTTAATATCAGAAAGACAAGCAAGATATCAATTTGGTGGCTCATTAACTCCATCAGAACAAGAATGGTTAACTTCAGAAATTTCTAATTACTTTATTTCTTCAAAATCTTCTTCTTACGATTACAACAATGACGATTTTCTTACCTTAAAATCATCGTACTATTCTAAGAATTATGATTGATTTTTGATGTGTTTTTTGGTCGTTTGTTATTAGACTTATGCACATAAATCATTCCCTTAGCGGATGCGATCGCAAAGGACGAAGAATAAAGGACAAAAAACCATAAACTTGGGATTGCCAAAATATTGAATTAATCTCAAACCCGCGACTCCTTCACACTTTTAATAACCGAGTCAATCCAACCTAACCGTTTTAGCTGTTAGAGAAGAGTTGAGGGCTGCGTTTGCTACTCGTAAAGCGTATAAACTAGCTTCTGGCTGAATATAAAGCGGTTTGCCCTCAAACAGGCAATCCAAAACCATAGTAGTATCTTTGGCAAATAAACCGCGACGGGATGTAACTGCAATTTCTGTCTCTTGTTTGTTTTGAATTAATTTACCTCGTTCGCCTTTAAATACGATTGTTCCTGCTTCGCCATAAATTTCCAAGGTGCGATCGCTCTTATGAAAAATATCTCCTTTGCCATAGGTCAATTCTCCCATAATGCCATTACTAAAATGCAGCGTGGCATGGCACATACAGGCAGTGAAATAATCCGAATCAGCAGTATCCCAATACCGATTGTGACAGTTGACACTCTCTACCTTGCCAAATAAATCCGTCAAGCGATGAATGCGCGAGAGGGCTGCTGCTAAAGGAAAGCCGAAAGTGCTTTTGCGATATTTCCAACTATTAGGATCTGGCTGCTGTTGGCTGATGGTGGCATATCGCGCCTGAAATACTCGTCCTATCCGAGGTAAAGACTGTTTGAGGGATTGGTGTAGTCCCCCAATAATTTCCATATGTTCGATGTGAAGTAGAGCTTTCTTAGCTGCTGCTAGTTCGATTATTTCTGCTGCTATTTTGTAATCCAAAGCCAGGGGATACTCTACTACTACATTTTTTCCTGCCATAATCGCTGCACGGGCGATCGCGCCACAGTCTCGATTGATGGTACAGATAAAAATTAAATCTAGCTCTGGTAAGTTAACTAACCTACTCCAAGAGTCTGCTGACTCTACCTGAAAATCTTGACAAAATTTGGCTATTCGTTCGGGAGTATTGCCCGTAACTACTGATAATTGGGTACGGCTATCGGCTTTAATCGCTTCTGCTCTCTTTTTGGCAGCATATCCCGTACCAACTATGCCGACTCGCAGGCGATCGCTGAATCTTTCTAACATAAATAATGCCAATTAGTCTCTTACTCTAAGAACAAATCATCAATAATAGGTATAACTATAATTAATGGTTATTTTTATGGAAAATCGAGATTTTTTTCAAATAGTCGTACTCGATAAAAATTACTACTATATGGTCTTTCTGAAGATTTTGTAGTTCCTCAGTATAACTACTCTATCTTTAGGTATAGATATAAGTAAAACTTATTTTAAGATAAATTACAAATCTCATTACTAATGCGCGATCGATTTTTCGTATTTTTCCCTTAGTATCTAACATGAGGCTTATTAAGCTAAGAGAAAAGTTAATTCATATTATTTACGAATAAACTACGCTTGCTTATTAGGCGCGAATTAATATATCACTTGTAGAAGAGGAATAGATACATGGCTAGTTATAACGTTACTCTTAAAATGCCTGACGGCGAGCAAACCATTGAAGTACCCGATGATGAGTACATTCTTGACGTTGCTGAAGAACAAGGTTTAG
>CAYXWE010000749.1:0-2564 GCA_964468145.1 uncultured Pleurocapsa sp. | reverse complement strand
AAGGAGAATAAGTCTCTGTCTTGGGCTTCGTTGGGTACTACTCCCTCTGGTGCTGCTAAGATCTGATCGGCGATATTGAGATAGTAGTCGCAGACAAAAGCTAAGGAAGGATCTTTTTCTGCCATTTCAAACAGAGTCTTACCTTTAACGCGGGATACGCGAATATCTTCAATCAAAGGTAATATTTCTAGTACTGGCATGGGTACGTGTTCGATATATTTATCAATCAAGTCACGCTTGGATGTTCTATTGCCAATCAACCCTGCTAGACGTAGAGAGTGAGTACGGGCTTTTTCTCTAACTGAAGCTGCAATACGATTAGCTGCAAACAAAGCATCAAAACCATTGTCGGTAACGATCATGCAGTAGTCAGCATAGTTTAGGGGTGCAGCAAAACCACCGCATACCACGTCGCCCAAAACATCAAACAAGATGACATCGTATTCATCGAAAGCATTTAATTCTTTGAGTAGCTTCACGGTTTCTCCTACCACATAGCCACCGCAACCAGCACCCGCAGGAGGACCCCCCGCTTCTACACAGCTAACCCCGCCGTAACCTTCATAGATTACATCTTCTGGCCAAATATCTTCGTAGTGAAAGTCTTTTTCTTGAAGAGTATCAATAATTGTCGGAATCAAAAACCCTGTAAGAGTGAAAGTACTATCGTGTTTGGGATCGCAGCCAATTTGTAATACTTTTTTGCCTCGTTTGGCCAAAGCTGCGGAAATGTTACAGCTAGTTGTAGATTTGCCGATTCCGCCCTTACCGTATACTGCTAATCTTATTTGTCCCACGTTGCTTTTCTCCCCTGACTTTATAATATTGAGAATTTATTTGGGTCCGATCGTTAACGACGTATTTAAATTTTTCCTTACGTCTATGTCTGCATTATGAGGTAATTGACTCGGAAAATAAAGATACTTTATATCTCGAAATGTATGTTATTCAAAGTTTGCAAGATTATTTAGTTTTAATTTCTTATTTAATCTTTTATAAGGCTCACTGAAGCTGTAATAACGATGTAAATAATATTTTGTGTTTTTATTTATATTAAATATGAACAAAAGACAAATAAGCCAACAAACTAAGAAACCGATAGCTTATAGCTATTGGTGACAAGTGAAAGTTGCGTGCTGTTTATTGACTAGAAACCAAAAACAATTTTTTGGTAAAGAAGAGTTAATTTTTCCAGAATCTGGCTAAAAGTAGCAAAAGTTTACGCTTTTTAGTTATTGGTCATTAGTTATTGGTCATTAGTTATTGGTTATTAGTTATTGGTCATTAGTTATTGGTTATTAGTCTAAATTTTTATAAGATTCTACTTCTAATACAGGGCCAATCATTGCCATGGTCATTACATCTTCGCGAATTTTGCCCGTGACTTCAACTTTAATTCCTGCTTGTTCCAATTCTGCGGGATAGTCTTTTAATTCATAAGTTGTGCCGTCTTCGGTTACTAATGCCCAGACACCAAAACCAAAACCTTTCATTTCCATTTTGCCTGTAACTTTCATCTTATATTTACCCGCTAAAAAAAACTGAGTCCCCGATCATTTTAACAACTGGGGACTCAGCATCGACGATTGTAGTTTGTCGATTGATTAGACGAAGAATAAAGACCAATTAATTCAGTTCTTATTCCTCATCTATACACTTGCTCTTTGTTTTTCATTCTGACTGGCGAAATATGCCATACCCAAACAAAGTAGAGCATTAACAATCAAATATCCTTGAGCGATCGCGCCATTACCCAACAGCCAGAGACTTGGTGCAGTAAAGGCACTAACAGCCAGACAAGCAGCTACCCCAACGCTAGAGCCGATCGCAAACCATTTGAGGTTAGATCCGATTAAGAGAATAATCAAACCAAAGGGAATCAGCGCGCTGGCAAATAAAGGATTGAGGCTAGTGTTACCCATGACAACATTACCCAATTCGGGAAGAGAGCTACCCGCTAAACGCATTGGCCATTGGGGAAGATCGAACCAGTATAATCCTTGTAGGAAAAATAATCCCGAACTTCCAAAAATCAAACCTGCGTTTAAACCTAGAGTCATGGGCAGATAGTTGCGTAAGAACCAAGCTAGTAAGTACGAACCAATTACCATGCCGATTTTGGGTAGCAATGCCACCGCACCGCCATCGATCCAGAAACCAAGATTGAGATAACCACTCTTGCGCAACCAACGGAAGAAGTCATTAAAGGTAATTTTGCCTTTGAGAGCCAATTCTACTGCTGCACCTGCATCTAAATGCCCCGCACCAAAATGATTGAGATGGTCTTCTTGTACTTTACGGGAAGACTGTTTGAGGATGTCTCGAACTTCGTTGGGATCTTCGACTCCAGTAGCTCTAATTAAAGCAGCTACGCCAGCTACGTGGGGGGCTGCCATACTAGTACCCTGAAAACCTGCAAATACTGATTCGCCAGAACGAGGATCGACAGTATTTTGAATAATTTTAGCTCCTTCGCTACCTCCAGGGGCAGAGATATCGACACCCGCACCAAAGTTGGAGTAGGGGGCTTTATTACCCGCAGAATCGATCGCCGAGACGCTAAT
>CAYXWE010000748.1:0-2565 GCA_964468145.1 uncultured Pleurocapsa sp. | reverse complement strand
TAACTGGAACAAAGAATCTCGCTTCCAGGGTATCAGAGATATTCCCCTTAACGATAATGGTCGCTCTCAAGGGCGTAAAGCTAGCACTTTCTTACAAAATGTACCTATCGATTTTGCCGTTTCTAGCTCGATGTTACGCCCGAAAGAAACTGCCGAAATTATTTTGGAACAACACCCAGGAGTTACTTTAGAAACTACTGCTGAATTAATCGAAATTTGCCACGGTTTATGGGAAGGGATGCTAGAGTCAGAGATCGAGACTGAGTACGCAGACTTACTGCAGCAATGGAAAGATAAGCCAGAAACAGTGCAGATGCCCGAAGGAGAAAATCTACAGCAGGTATGGGATCGGGGTGTTTCCGCCTGGAATAAAATTGTCCAAGCCCATAGCAACGTTGAAACTCCCCAAACAGGGCTAGTAGTAGCTCACGATGCCATCAATAAAGTAATTTTGTGCTATCTCCTCGGTTTAAAACCAGATAATTTCTGGAATATCAAACAGGGTAACTGCGCGGTAAGCGTCATCGACTATCCTGAAGGTGGATCGGGTAAACCCGTGCTGCAAGCAATTAATATCACTACTCATCTCAGTGGAGGCAGCATCATCGATAAAACCGCAGCAGGAGCATTGTAATCGAACTGACTTAAACAGCTAAGTGTTGTTCGACACAGGCAACTAATTTTTTAGTCCAATGAGTAGCTAGATCTAGATTTACAGCTTCTACCATGACTCGAATTAAGGGTTCTGTGCCAGAAGGGCGCACCAAGACTCTACCTTTACTGCCCATTGCAGTTTCAGCTTCAGCGATCGCCTGTTGTAGAGGTAGGCATTGCTTCCAATTTTGACGTAACTCGGAATCTTCAACTCTCACATTTTCTAGTAATTGAGGATAGGGTTGGAAGCTCTGGGCTAATAAATCATTTAAAGATGTACCAGACTCTTTGACTAAAGCAGCTAAATGTAAGGCGGTAAGCGTGCCATCCCCAGAGACACCATAGAGAGGACAGAGAATGTGTCCCGATTGTTCTCCGCCTAGGGTTGCACCGACTTCTGCCATTTTGGAGTGGACGTGTTGGTCGCCAACTGCTGTGCGAATTAGTTTGCCACCCAAGCTATTCCAAGCATTTTCAAAGCCTAAGTTTGCCATTACGGTTGAAACAATAGTACTGGCGGGTAGTTGGTTATTTTGGCGTAGTGCTTTACCCCAAAGATAAAGAATGCGATCCCCGTCAATTATCTGACCTTGGTTATCAACCCCCATAACTCGATCTGCATCCCCATCAAAAGCAAAGCCTAAATCTGCTTTATGTTTTACTACAGCCTGTTGTAGAGTTGCTAAATGAGTCGAACCGCAGTTAACATTAATGCGATCGCCATCAGCGCGATCGTGTAAAGTAATGACTTCTGCACCCATAGCTCTAAATACTTGAGGCGCAATATGAACCGCTGCACCCCAGGCTAAATCTAGGACAATTTTCATTCCCGATAGATCGCGATCGCCAATAAATGGTTTTTGTAGAGATTCTACATACTGGTTTAGCAATTCGGGTTTGTAGTATTGTTTTCCCCAATCGCGAGAAGCAAGTAATTTAACATTATGATTTTCTAATTGTCCGCGAATTCCCGCTTCAATTTGTGACTGAACCAAAGTAGATAATTTTGTACCATTAGAACCAAAAAACTTAATTCCGTTGTCTTCTGGTGGATTGTGGCTGGCAGAAATCATGATTCCTCCCATTGCCTGAGTAACACTAGTTAGGTGGGCTACTGCAGGAGTGGGACACAAGCCTAAATTCCAGACTTCGACTCCTGCAGCTACTAAACCTTCTGATAGTGCGGTTGATAAGCTATTGCTAGAGTTTCTCGAATCCTGACCGAGAATTACAGGGGTAGATTGGCTATGTAATGTCTGTAATATTTGTCCTGCCCAAAAACCAATTTTTAAGGCTAAAGCAGGATTTAATAGTTCTCCTGCTCCTGTTTTCCCGCGAATTCCGTCCGTACCAAATAAACGAGTTTTAGGCAATATTGTAGCGTTAGTAACCTGATTTAATACGGTAAGCTGCCCTAGAAATTTGGAATAAGAAAGTTTGTCTAAAAGATTGGATTTAACCATCGATAAAGAAATTTTATTTTTAAATAAATTAATTACTTCAAGTTCTAGAGAATTACTGTATTGGGGAAATTTCCTTAAGAACTTATACCTAAGTATGTCCTGAGATCTAAACAAACAGGTAAAGTATGAATGAAGTTTTTATTAAAGATAAATAAAATTACTCATGTGGTTGATTAAAAATAAATTTTCATGAACGATCCCCGATCGCATCTGAAAAAATCAGAATACTAAAAGATAAAGTTATCCGCAGTTATTCCCGTATAGTTTTCTAGATAAGCAACGTTTTTATTATTAGCAAAAAATCAAGCAATTTCTTTCTCTATAAAGACTTCAGATTTTATAAATGACAAAAGTTTTCGGAGTCTGACAGAAGAGGGTTAAGCCGAACTGACGTTAACTTAATACTTCTATTATTTCTACTGGTGAAGATCGATCCCAAGAAACAGTT
>CAYXWE010000747.1:0-2570 GCA_964468145.1 uncultured Pleurocapsa sp. | reverse complement strand
ACTCGATATTTATTCCAGTCTAAATTCGCTACCGCACATTCTGGTTTTCGATTGGCGACGGTCAACAAACTATCAATTACCGTATTACCAGTATGATGAATTGCTCCCGTCACTCCCGATTTATGTAAATTTTTGACTGCTAATTCGGTAGGTGCAAAATGCAATTGGGCAATCTGAGAAATTAAACGACGGTTGGCTTCTTCAGGAAAAGGATCGTACAAATTATTAGTCCGCAAACCAGCTTCGACATGACCCACAGGAATCTGACGATAAAAGGCAGCCAAAGCAGCAGAAAAGGCAGTGCTGGTATCTCCCTGAACAAATACGAATTTGGGTTCTATCTCCGCAAAAATAGAGTCTAAACCGCGCAAACTATCGCAGGTAATACCTGTTAGAGTCTGTTTGGGTTTCATAATATTGAGATCGCGGTCTGGTTGAAGCTCGAACAATTCCATGACGCGATCGACCATTTCCCGATGTTGCCCTGTAAGGATAAGATGAGTTTTAGTATCTGCCAAAGAGTTTAGCTGCTTAATTACGGGAGCAAGTTTAATTGCCTCTGGTCTTGTTCCTAAAATTACCGCTACAGAAATAGTTGGTGTTGTCATTTGGTTTATCGTTTACGCCTGATGTATATTAGCTTTGTTATTGGTCGTTAGTTATTGGTCATTTGTTATTAGTCTCCTGCTCCCTCTACCCGATCTAAATCATGTACCTAATTCTCTATAGCAAACCAGGCTGTCATCTATGTGAAGGATTACAAGAAAAATTAGCTGGGGTAAATAATATTCCTTTCAATTTGGAAGTACGAGACATCACTACTCGCGACGACTGGTTTGCAAAATACCAGTATGAAATACCAGTACTGTGTCAACAATTACCCGATCGCGAACAGCCCCTGCCCCGTATATCTCCTAGAGCTTCTGTAGCTAAATTGGAGCAAATGTTACAGAAAAATTTAATAATTGTCGGCTAAAAAATATTCAAAATATAGTATAGAACCTCTATATCTTGAAGCTAAATATGATGAAGCTACGCGAACTATTAGCCAAAGTCGATCTGCCTCAATCCCAACATTCTGCCATGGAATTGGAGGTGAACCGAGTTTGTACTAATTCTCATGGCTGCCAACCAGGGGACTTATTTATTGGAATGCCAGGAACTAGAGTTGATGGGGGAGAGTTTTGGCAAAGTGCGGTAGGACAAGGAGCGATCGCAGCAGTAGTGACTCCTCAAGCTGCGGATAAAAAACCTCCTACCGATGAAGCCTGCGTGATTCAAACTGAGGATACGGTTGCTATTTCCAGCGCGATCGCTGCTGCTTTTCACGATTATCCCGCAGGTAAATTAAGTATGGTAGGGGTGACGGGAACAAACGGTAAAACTACTACCAGTCATTTAGTTGAGTATTTTTTAGATCGGGCAGCATATCCTACCGCTTTATTTGGTACTTTATACACTCGCTGGCAAGGATATAGCCAAACGGCTACCCATACCACCCCTTTCGCCGTAGAATTGCAGTCGCGGTTGGCTGAGGCGGTAGCAGCAGGCAACAAGTGTGCAGTGATGGAAGTAAGTTCCCATGCTTTAGCTCAAGGTAGAGTTCGGGGTTGCGGTTTTGAAGTGGCAGTTTTTACCAACTTGACTCAAGATCATCTCGATTACCATCGGGATATGGAAGACTATTTCCAGGCAAAGTCTTTATTGTTTAGCCAAGCCTATCTCAAAGGTAAGGCGATTATTAATTTAGACGATGCTTATGGTCGAAGATTAATTGATAGTTTGGATAGATCTAAAGTCTGGACATATAGCGTTGGGGATTCCTCTGCAGACTTATACACCAGCAATCTTAATTATCAACCCACAGGAGTTAGGGGTATCTTACATACTCCCGTAGGAGAAATTGAATTTTCATCGCCTCTAGTCGGTCAGTTTAACTTAGCTAATTTACTGGCAGCAGTGGGGACAGCATTACATCTGGGCCTAGACCTCAAAGCGATCGCCTCTAGTTTGCCTAACTTTGCAGGAGTCCCAGGCAGAATGGAACGGATACAGGTCAAGCCAGAGCAAGATATTAGCGCGATCGTAGACTACGCTCACACTCCCGATAGTTTAAAAAACCTACTCAAGGCTGCTCGTCCTTTTATTAAGGGCAGAACGATCTGTGTCTTTGGCTGCGGGGGCGATCGCGATCGCACTAAACGTCCTTTAATGGGGAAAATTGCCGCAGAATTGGCAGATATCGCCGTAGTCACTTCTGACAACCCTCGAACTGAGAATCCCGAGCAAATACTTAAGGATGTGGTGGCAGGAATCCCTGATAATGTAAAGCCAATTGTGATGGTTGATCGCGCCCAGGCGATCGCTACTGCGATTAAAGATGCCCAACCAGGAGATGGAGTTTTAATTGCAGGTAAGGGACATGAAGACTATCAGATTTTAGGTACGGAAAAAATCCATTTTGATGATCGCGAACAGGCTCGATTAGCCTTGGGCGATCGTTAGAGGTTATTAAGTAACTGTAGTCGAGTAGTAAGGTAGTGGGGTAACTAAAGTAGTCTTACCTCACT
>CAYXWE010000746.1:0-2575 GCA_964468145.1 uncultured Pleurocapsa sp. | reverse complement strand
GGCTTGGCTCAAGTTCCTAGTGGTGCATCTACGGGTAGTTTTGAAGCTCACGAACTAAGAGATGGGGATAAAAACCGTTATGGTGGCAAAGGGGTTTTAACTGCGGTGCGGAATGTCAAGGAAAAAATTACTCCTGCATTGCTAGAGGTAGATGCCCTAGAACAAGCAACTGTCGATAATATTATGATCGAGCGCGACGGTTCGTCTAATAAAAAGAACCTTGGTGCAAATGCAATTTTGGCAGTGTCTCTGGCAACCGCTAAAGCGGCAGCAGAAGAAGTAGAATTACCCCTCTATCGTTATTTGGGCGGGCCACTGTCCAACGTGCTGCCAGTTCCCATGATGAACGTGATTAATGGTGGCTCTCACGCAGACAATAACGTTGATTTTCAAGAGTTCATGATTATGCCTGTGGGGGCAGATTCTTTCCGCGAGGCTTTACGTTGGGGTGCAGAAGTATTCGCTACTCTCAGTAAAGTTTTGGGGGAAAAAGGTTTGCTTTCTGGAGTAGGCGATGAAGGGGGATATGCTCCTAATTTGGGATCGAACCAAGAGGCTTTAGATCTATTGATTAGTGCGATTGAACAAGCAGGATATAAGCCAGGGGAAGAAGTAGCCTTGGCGATGGATGTAGCTGCTAGCGAATTTTATGCGGATGGTAAATATACTTATGATGGGGAAGCTCATTCTCCCGAAGAATTTATTACCTACATAGCAGAACTAGTAGAAAAATATCCCATTGTTTCCATTGAAGATGCACTCCATGAGGATGATTGGGATAGCTGGAAAACTCTCACCGATAAATTGGGCGGTAAAGTTCAACTAGTGGGAGATGACTTGTTTGTGACCAACAAAACCAGACTGCAAAAAGGGATCGATCTCAGTGTAGGTAATGCAATTTTGATCAAGCTCAATCAAATTGGCACTCTTACCGAAACTCTAGAAACTATCGAACTAGCTACTCGTAGCGGTTATCGTTCAGTAATTAGCCATCGTTCGGGAGAAACCGAAGATACTACCATTGCAGATTTGGCTGTGGCTACTCGCGCAGGACAAATCAAAACAGGTTCTCTGTGCCGTAGCGAAAGGGTAGCAAAATACAATCGCTTACTAAGAATCGAAGAAGAATTGGGCGATCGCGCTGTCTATGCAGGAACAATTGGTTTAGGGCCAAAAGGAAAAGGTTAATCAACCACAAACTATAGTTCAGTTTCTAAACCAAAGATTAAGGCTTGGTGTATTCCAAGCCTCTTATTATGAATCAAGAGTAACCTATAAACAGTCAGTAAAAATCTGATATGGCAATATAGAAGCGAGTATATGTGAAATTGTTTTAGACCGCGTTTGCCCTCGTGGCGATTTTTGCCCTTAAATTGCCGATCTATAAATACGATAAATCTCCGCAATTATCCATATAACCACGATAATCTTGATTAAGGACATAATGGAAACCAAATCTCAACAAATCCCAACTCATAGTAATTTGCCCCAAAATATCAAAGTAGAAGACGATCGCACGGGGATGAGTGTCGAAACTCTCAAACGTGCCTTTATCGATAACCTGTTTTACGTCCAGGGAAAAGACGAATCTAATGCTACTCTCCATGATTACTATCAAGCATTAGCCTATACTGTACGCGATCGCCTCCTACAACGCTTTATCAAAACAGGACGCACCTACTACGAAGAGGACGTGAAAGTAGTTTCCTATCTTTCTGCTGAATTTTTAATGGGTCGTCATTTAGAAAATAACCTCATTTCCCTGGGTATTTATGAAAAAATGCGCCAGGTGGTTGATGAGTCGGGCTTGGAAATTGAAGATCTGATCGAACAAGAACCCGATCCTGGTTTGGGTAATGGCGGTTTAGGTCGTCTTGCAGCCTGTTTCTTAGATTCTTTGGCTAATTTGGAAATGCCTGCTATTGGCTACGGTATTCGCTACGAATTCGGTATCTTTCACCAGGCATTGCGGGACGGTTGGCAGGCAGAAATCCCTGATAACTGGTTGATGTTCAAAAACCCTTGGGAAATTGCTCGTCCTGAAGATGCAGTAGAAATTAAACTTGGGGGACATACCGAAGCCTATCGAGACGAAAAAGGTCACGATCGCGTTTCTTGGATTTGCGATCGCAAAGTGAAAGCAGTTCCTTATGATACACCAGTACCTGGATATCGTACTCATACAGTTAATTCCCTACGTCTTTGGAAAGCAGAAGCTAGTGAAGAATTTAACTTTGAAGCCTTTAACGCTGGTAATTATGACCGCGCAGTAGCGGAGAAAATGAGTTCGGAAACTATTTCTAAGGTACTCTATCCTAACGACAATACTCCCCAGGGTAAAGAGTTACGTTTAGCACAGCAATATTTCTTTGTTTCTGCTTCTTTGCAGGATCTAATTAAGATTCATCTGCACGTACATCCCGATTTAACTAACTTCCACGATCGCGCAGCAATTCAACTCAATGATACTCACCCCGCAGTAGCGGTAGCAGAATTGATGCGGTTGTTTGTGGACGAACATAGTATGGATTGGGATCTAGCCTGGGATATTACTCAAAAAACTTTGGCATACACC
>CAYXWE010000745.1:0-2585 GCA_964468145.1 uncultured Pleurocapsa sp. | reverse complement strand
GGTATCCAAAAGATGCGATCTGCTTACCAAGGGGGCATAAGAGATTTTGGCGAAAATCGCCTACAGGAAGCTTTAGCCAAGCAAGAACAACTACAGGATTTAGTTGATGTAAACTGGCACTTTATCGGACATATTCAAAAAAATAAAGCCAAAAAAGTTATCGAAAACTTTGATTGGATTCACTCTGTTGATAGCCTATCTTTGGCAAAGAGACTAAATAGATTGGCTGGGGAATTAAATAAAATTCCCCAAGTTTTACTCCAGGTCAAAATGTTACCAGATCCTAACAAATATGGCTGGTCAGTCACAGAACTATGGCAGAGTCTAGAAGAATTAAATCAATATCAATCTTTAAAAATTCAGGGTTTGATGACAATTTTGCCCTATGGATTATCTCAGCCAGAAACTTTAAGCGCATTTCAAGAAACTCAAAACTTAGCAACAGCAATAAGACAAAAGAATTACTCAAACTTAAATATGAAGCAGCTATCGATGGGAATGAGTAACGATTATCAATTGGCACTTCAAGCGGGGACAACAATGATTCGTCCAGGGAGAATAATTTTTGGCGAAAGAAACATATAATCTCTCATACACTTTTTAGTGCAAAATGTCCAATGTCGTAAACTTTTTCAAACAAAAACGAAGATAGTTAAATATAAATCAAGAAATTGATTTTACCGAACCTACCTTTTGGGGTGATATAGAGTAGAATTGATTCGCCTAAACAAGATACTTTGGGAAAACAGCCACTTTTCCGTCTAGTGCGGAAATTAAATTGCCAGACAATCTAAATGCTGAAATTAAATGCTTTTGAGTATAGCCATCAAAGGATAGCTTATGAAATGCAAGCGATCGCGCTTTTTTTAGTTTTTTATTAGATTTGTCAGCAAATTATTGCCAACAGTATCTTTCCAACCAAATATAAGTCGTAAATTAATCAGGAATTGCCAGCAATATGCTAGATACATTAAAAGAATTTTTTGGTATCGACAACGGATACGAAGCTGAAGAAGAGGAGTATGTAGAATACGATCCTCAAGATGAAATTAATGGTCAAACTTTCATCAATCAGTCTGTACCTAATAACCAACCAGAATTAACCAAAATTTCTGCTCCTAGTAACCATACAGCTAATCAGAAAAAAATGAAGCCAAGTAATGTCATCGGTATGCCTGGATTGACTAACGGAAATTCAGAAGTAGTAGTTATCGAACCCCATTCTTTTGAAGAAATGCCTCAAGTTATTTTGGCATTACGAGAACGCAAATCAGTGGTACTAAACCTCAATGTCATGAACCCCGAAGAAGCCCAAAGGGCGGTAGACTTTATTGCTGGGGGTACTTACGCTATGGATGGTCATCAAGAGCGAGTCGGCGAAAGCATTTTCTTGTTTACTCCTAGCTCGGTTAAGGTTAGTAGCCTTTCGGGTATCATCAAAGACGTACAGACTCACGAACCTCACGTGAGACGTACTACTCCTCTGCCCGATGCTTGGGGACAGCAACCCCACGCAGCAGCTCAGTAAGGTCGTTCGATAGTATTATTAGGCCACTTCATTCAACATTTGTCATTTAGCATTTATCATTGAAAAATGATCGCTCATGAAATCTAATAATATTTGTCTCGGTATCATTGGAGGTGGGGTAATGGCAGAAGCTATATTATCTCGTCTCCTTTCTCAACAAGTATTTGCTCCTAACACCGTGTTAGTTAGCGAACCCAAATCCCCAAGAAGAGATTATTTAGCTCAAAAGTATCAGGTTGGAGTCACTCAGGACAATCAGACTGTAGCGGAGGCAGCAGAAATATTGCTACTGGCAGTTAAACCCCAACTATTTGACTCGGTAACGGCAGATCTCGCCACTAATGCTGGCAATGCTGTCATTTCAATTCTGGCAGGGGTAACTATAGCTAGGCTAGAACGGGCTTTTCCCAATCGAGCCGTGATTCGCGTCATGCCCAACACTCCCGCTACAGTAGGGGCAGGAATGACGGCGATCGCCCTGGGAACGCAGGCAGACAGCAAACATTTAGAACGGGCAAAAACTATTTTTCTAGCAGTGGGAGACGTAGTAGAAGTCCCCGAATCATCTATTGATGCAGTAACAGGTTTATCAGGATCGGGTCCTGCTTTTGTGGCTCTGGCGATCGAGGCTCTAGCTGATGGTGGAGTAGCTTCGGGATTGCCTAGGGCGATCGCCCTCCAGCTAGCAACCCAGACGGTACTGGGTACGGCAACTCTGGTTAAGGAAACGGGCAAGCACCCAGGAGTATTAAAAGACCAAGTAACTAGCCCAGGGGGTACTACTATTGCAGGGGTGGCTAAGTTAGAAAGTCTCGGCTTTCGTTCGGCATTAATTGAAGCAGTCAAAACTGCCACCGCCAGATCTAAAGAGTTAGGTGAATGATAAGTAGCTCCACTCTATTAAACACAAAATAGATAATGTTCGTAGTCTTGGCTTTAGCCATGACCAGATCCTGGTTTGATAACCCTCAAGGGTTGATACTAAATCCTGTTTAGATACAATATAGCCGTACAAAGTTAGATTAGGACACTACGAAAGTTATTGATTCGTAAGTAG
>CAYXWE010000744.1:0-2588 GCA_964468145.1 uncultured Pleurocapsa sp. | reverse complement strand
CAAGCGATAGATTACGCTTATCTAGCAGAAGGGGCAGTTGATAGCGACTTTTATCTACAAGAATATTCTGACATTAAAGATGCTGGAATCAATCCTTTCACTCATTATGCACAAAGTGGTCAAACGAAGGCAGAAAATCGCTATCCCAATTCAGTATTTAAAGGTTTAGCTGAGTCAGAAGGAATCTTGCTTGCTTCGGCTAATACAGACTTTCAAGCAATTAAAGATGTTGCTTCTACATTTGATGAATCAGATACGGTAGAGTTGGCCTTTGTTCAAGCGATACCAATTATTTATTACCTTGCAACGGGTGCAGTAGTCTTTACAGCTATAGGTTTAGAAGCACTACGACAAGCTAATAATTGGGATGACGTTTTCAATAACAGTGATTTTGGATATTTTGATTCTCCAGCACCAATTGTCGGCCCACTTCCAGATATAGATATTACAGGAAGATTTCCTCAGCCAAATCCAGAATTGGAAGATGATCAGGTGCTGACATTTCCTGGTTCTAGTACAGATTCAGATGTAGATACTGGTACTCCTCCATTTGATTTAGACAAAGCTACTGAAGTCAATGTATTCGATTTTCCTAAAGCTGATGATTTTCTGCAAGATATTCTCAACGGTCAATTCGAGTTTCCTGCCGAAGATGAAGAAGGAATTTATTTTCTGGCAGCAGGCAGAGAAGGAAACATTATAGGAAATCTTCGCGAACAAGCAGTTGCAGATTTAGTTGGTGGAACTTGGGCAAAAGATAATAAAGGACAGGATATTAAATTGTTTGAACCAGGTGCTAGTGAGTCTGTATCTATTGATGTCTTTGGTCCAAATGGAGAATTGATTTTGGTTGGTGGACCTAAAAAAGCTTTCAATCCAAGTAAATTGGGTGGAACATTAAAAAATTTGAAAATAATAGCTGAAGCTAGAGGAGTAACAGCCCAACACTATTTTGCAGAGGGGACTCCTGAAAGTATCATTAAATTTACAGAAAAAAGATTGGGTGCAGAAAATGTATTTATCTTTCCTGAAGTCAATCCTTGATAAACAAAATTGCTAGTTGAGAATTTAATGTGAAAAATGTATTCATACTGGCTACCTGGTACATCTATCTCAATCCTATATTTTGCGTATAAATATAGTTTCGTTTGTAAAGTATTTCAAAGAAGGCACGGCGATCTCGCCTGATTGAAAATACTTTTTAAGTACACAACATAAAATCTATGTACCCGAAGGGTTCGAGGCACTTGTGTCAGACAGTCAGGTATTCATATTTTTGAGAATAAACTTTAAATAATATTCATGGCAGATTCAATAGGTAGTATTTATTATCAAAATATTCATAACTTTAATTTTGATAAAACCTGCGCTTATCTAATAGGAGAAGGAATTTATCTTTTAGATAAGCAAGATAACGGTAGGATTTTGGCACTTGATGATGAAGGAGATGACTACGAAATTAGTTACGAACAAACTAAACAAAAAGCTCTGAGTGGCAAGATGTTTAATTTTTCAATTTGGCCAACTTCTTTAAGACGATCAATTTGGACATTCCGTTCGGAAAGCGATTGTTTAATTATTGAATTTGGCTTGGATTCTTTATTCAATGAAGAAGCTAATAAGCTATCAAAAGCCTTTACTAAATTTTTCCTGAGGGAAATTGCTTCTCAGCCTGAATCTATATTAGGTATGTTTATTGACAAAAATGGTGAAACCTATGACTATTGTTTCGATCCTGTTTTCTTAACTAATAATGAAGAGGTTGATTACGTGACTGACTTAATTTGTCTGCCTAAACAAAAATTTGACGACTTGGTAGTAATGGAAGCTAGTTTTGCAAAACGGGAATTAGATAATGGTTTTGTTTGTGCTTCAAGATATCCAGAATTTCTTGATTATTTATTGAGTTGAATGTTGAAATGCGATCGCGTTTATTGTTAAAAGTAAAGCGTTCTCTATATTATCGTTTTCGTCTTAAATAGAAATTAGAGAATAGTTTATGTCAGTAGGTGCTTATATCAATAATCCAGAGGGGGAGAAAGGTATGAAATTTTATTTTCCTATTTCTTCAGAGGATTTCTTTTATTAGCATTGGATACCACCTTGCGAATTATTAAATCTGCGCTGGATTCCTTGTTTTGGACTAGGGATTAACATTTACAAAGAAAATCTATCTGAAATAATGGAAGAAATCGCTAAACTAAAAGCCTGGGCAGTGAAGAATTTGTCAGGCAAAGAATTAGATTATATGATAGAACGTTTAGATTTCTTTCATAGCAAGCTTCCATTAGCTTTTACCGAAGATAATTCCTCCGTTTTCATTGGATGAGTGAAAACTTCTAACAAGCTTATAAAAAAGAAAACACAATTATGCAATATAAGCTTCCGTCTAAAAATATCGAGCTTCTCAAATCTTTAATTGGTCAAAAAATTATCAAGGTAAGCCGTCAGCTATTCAAAAACGATATGAATTGCGAGAATTATGAGCAATTAGCCGACGGTTCGGTCGAATTAGTCTTTGACAATAATCGGAGGGAGCATCCCACTTTTTAATTAAGCACAAACACTTAAGCTAATATTATGGTTTA
>CAYXWE010000743.1:0-2593 GCA_964468145.1 uncultured Pleurocapsa sp. | reverse complement strand
AACAACCAACAACCAACGACCAACGACCAACAACCAACAACCAACAACCAACGACCAACGACCAACAACCAACGACCAACGACCAACAACCAACAACTTAATAAAGCAGCCACTCCAAATTCAGTCCCACACGACTATCTTTATCCTCAATCGAATTTTGTCTTTCAATATCTCCAGACAAACGTAAATGAGAAGTGAAAGCATAACCGACAGATAGAGAAGTAATTCCTACTTCCTCGTCGCCCCCTGGACTAATAAAGCTTTGGGATACAGAAATATCTCCCCCTCCAGTACGAGAAAAAGATAGTATCATTCTCAATCCGACACGAACCCCATCGGTAAAAAAATCATTACTTTGGACGTAGTGATAGCCGATCGTCGGCGCGAAATTAATGTAGCCACCAAGGGGCAAAACAAAATAATGTAAGTCTGCACCAACCGCATTGCGATCGCCATTAAATGCGGTTTGATAGTCCGCACTAACGGTCAAACCAGTGCGCTTAATAAAAATATCTTCAATGCCCACATTTAATCCATTGGCATCATCGGTAGAAGGGAAAGTAGTAAAACCCACCCTAAAACGGGTTACAAAAGCAGGATTGTGGCGAATTTCTTCCAAGATATTGGGAACTTTTTCTAGCCACTCTTGCAATACGGGACTTTCTTGAATGACTTTTGGTGCAAGATCTATTTTCCTGTCTTCTTGTACGTCTGTTGCTTCTCCAGCAATAACAGGTAAAACTAAATAACCCCGAAACAAACAACTACCAAATAAAGCTAAAACAAATAATCTCATATAGGCTAATGCCGTTTTTCAAAGCAGAATACATCATAGCTTACTCGCGATAGTCTCTTCTAAGCGATCGACCCATTGCGATATGTTGCTCGATTTTTTGCCAGACTTGCTCTGTTAGATCGGGACTAGTATTATCAAACCAGTCGATCTGTTGATTCTTGTTAAACCAAGTCCGTTGTCGTTTGGCAAATTGACGGGTGTGGGTAATGGTTTGGGCGATCGCTTTTTCTAATGTTAGTTCTCCAGCTAAATATTGTTTTATTTCTCCATAGCCCAAAGTATTCAGTAGGGGTAAATCTCGACCATACTTGCGACACAGATAGTCTACTTCTTTAACCAATCCCATCTCAATCATTTTATTAGTACGAGTGGCAATACGTTCGTCCAATGCAGAGACATCACAATGCAAGCCAATTTGTAAAATAGGATAAGATGGCGGGTTTTCGCCCTGCTGTGCCGAGATCGGTATTCCCGTGACATAAAAAACCTCTAAAGCTCTTAGGGTTCTAAAGCGATCGTTGGGATGAATCTTTTGGGCTGCTAGGGGGTCAACTTGAGATAGCCAGCTATGAGCTTGAACTTGTCCGATCGCGGATAGTTGCGATCGCAATTCTGGTTGGGGAGAAACTCTAGGAATTTTTAACCCCTTGGTAATAGCATCCAAATATAGTCCCGTACCCCCTACTAATAAGGGTATTTTGTGGGGTTGAATGCGATCGATTATGATTTGGGTTTGCTGTTGGTAGTCCGCCAGAGTCAAAGTTTCTGTAGGCTCGCAAATATCAATTTGATAATGAAGGATTAATTTTTGTTCGGCGATCGAAGGTTTTGCCGTACCAATATCAAACTCGCGGTATATCTGCCTAGAATCGGCACTAATAATTACTGAATCTAAACGTTGGGCTATTTCTAGAGCCAAACTAGACTTACCGCTGGCGGTTGCACCACAGATAACAATTAACATATTTTAGTTTTAAGTCCTGTACCCAAACTACTTCTATAAGAAATATTACCTACTGTTAAAAATAGTTTATTTTCCTGTTTATACTGCTTGATTATAGTTAAAACCATTAGTGTTCCCAATCATCTAACTGTCAATTAGTATTGATATACTATTTATTTTACCGAGTTCTAGTAGTTCATGGTTCATATCAAGCGCGTTGAACTTTCTCATTTCAAATCCTTTGGCGGTACGACGAAAGTTCCGATTTTACCTGGTTTTACGGTAATTTCGGGGCCAAATGGTTCTGGGAAATCGAATATCTTGGACGCGCTGCTATTTTGTCTTGGATTGGCTAGTTCTAAAGGGATGCGTGCAGATCGCCTGCCCGACTTGGTTAATAATAAGCATATCGGTAACGGTAAGGCAGCCGAGACAATTGTTTCGGTAACTCTAGATCTGACGGATTTGGGGGATTTGTCCGAGGTGGTAACGACTGTTAGCGATCTTAAGGATTTAACTACTATTACTTCTTCTGAGGAATTACAAGCAGCAATAGGAGATGGTAATAATGGTAATGGTGGCAATACTGCTTTATTGGTTAAGGAAGAAGAGTCAGCAGCAGAAAGTACTGCAGTAGATGAAGAAGATAAAAAAATTATTGCGATCGCCAATGGAGATAGTCTGGAGTGGAAAGTAACGCGGAGGCTGCGAGTAGGCAAGAAGGGTAACTATACTTCTACTTTTTATATCAACGGACAGGTTTCTACCGCTACAGAAGTACACGAACAGCTACAGAAGTTAAGAATTTATCCCGAAGGTTATAACGTGGTGTTGCAGGGTGACGTTACCAGCAT
>CAYXWE010000742.1:0-2600 GCA_964468145.1 uncultured Pleurocapsa sp. | reverse complement strand
CCTGCTTTTGTTTGGACGGTGTTAGCAGCCCAATTAATTCAACTTTATGGTTTACCCGCCCTAACTGCGGGTGCGGTAATGCTATTGTGCGATCTTACTTTTGGTACGGCATTTTTTGACCCCGCTCAGGGTGGCAATCCCGTATTGTTCCAGCATTTTTTCTGGTTCTATTCTCATCCTGCGGTATATGTAATTATTTTGCCTGTTTTTGGAATTTTTTCCGAAGTATTTCCAGTTTATGCTCGCAAACCTCTATTCGGTTATAAAATTGTTGCCATATCTTCCATAATTATTACGGTATTAAGCGGTATTGTTTGGGTACACCATATGTTTGCTAGCGGTACACCTGGCTGGATGCGGATGATTTTTATGGCTAGTACCATGCTTATTTCCGTACCTACGGGAATTAAAGTTTTCGCTTGGGTAGGTACGATTTGGGGCGGTAAACTGCGCCTCGATACGTCAATGCTTTTTGCTATGGGGGGTTTGATTAACTTCGTCTTTGCAGGGATTACGGGGATTATGTTATCTTCTGTCCCCATCGATATTCACGTCAACAACACCTATTTTGTTGTGGGACATTTCCACTATGTTCTCTATGGTGCGGTAGTCTTTGGCGTTTACGCGGGAATCTATCACTGGTTTCCCAAAATGACGGGAAAAATGTATTACGAAGGTTTAGGTAAACTCCACTTCTATTTAACCTTTGCTGGTACGGCTTTAAACTTTATCCCCATGCACCCTTTAGGTTTAATGGGTATGCCTCGTCGTGTGGCTTCTTATGACCCAGAATTTGCTTTCTGGAATGTTTTAGCTAGTCTGGGCGGATTCTTACTCGGTATTTCTACTATTCCTTTTATCCTCAATATGGTTAGTTCTTGGAGTTCGGGTAAAGCAGCAGGTAATAATCCTTGGAAAGCCATTGGTTTGGAATGGTTAGTTTCCTCTCCCCCCGAACATGAAAACTTTGAAGAAATTCCTGTTGTTATTGCCGAACCCTATGGCTATGGGAAAGATGAGAAGTTGACGGAGAATATGGGGTAGTTACTGGTTGTTAGTCATTAGTTATTAGTCATTTGTTATTAGTGACATAGAACAAATGACAAGTTAATTAAAATTATTACTTAATGCGGAAGATTGATTTTGCAACACCCGATTACACCAAAACTATCTTACACAATCTGGTTTAGCCATTGCTTAAACAATTTCTTAGTTTAGATAGCTTAACTTATCAATAATCAATAAATAACTACTATGACCAGTTTAGATCCTACTTTAAACCAAGAAGAATTAACTCAATCTAGTTACACACCCCAGGAACATGAAGAAGATAATAGAATGCTGGGCTTTATTATCTTCCTGCTGTCTGAAAGTGTTATTTTTCTCAGCTTTTTTGCTGGCTATATTGTTTATAAAACGACGATGACTGACTGGCTTCCTCCTGGGGTTGAAGGCTTGGAAATTAGAGAACCTGCAATTAATACTGTCATTCTAGTTTCTAGTAGTTTTGTAATTTATATTGCCGAACGATTCTTACACAAAGAAAATCTCTGGGGTTTCCGCATCTTTTGGCTATTAACTATGGCAATGGGTAGCTATTTTCTCTACGGACAAGCAGTGGAATGGGCGGGGCTAGAATTTGGGTTTACTTCTGGGGTTTTTGGTGGAGTTTTTTATCTGTTAACTGGCTTCCATGGTTTGCACGTTTTAACGGGAGTGCTGCTACAAACTATTATGTTAATTCGTTCTTTTTTGCCTAATAATTACGCTGGTGGACAGTTTGGTGTAGAATCAACTTCTTTGTTCTGGCACTTTGTTGATGTGATTTGGATTGTTTTGTTTATTTTGATTTATGTTTGGCAATAATACATATAGTCTGCATAATATAGAACTTTATTTACGATTAAGACTATTGCAGTAGAGGTAAAAAGTTTTGCTAGCGGTTCTAATATTTCAGAATTTCATACGGCTTTAGGTCAGTTCCTCAACTATCGTATTGCTTTAGACTCTTCAGACGAACCAGAAAGGGTGCTTTATTTGGCTGTTCCCAAAGATGTTTATCAAACTTTTTTACGCTTTCAACCAGCAAAGACAGTTATTAGTCGCTACAACGTTTTGCTAATTATTTACGATCCCAATCAAGAGGTTATCGAACAATGGATAAAATAACTAAATATCGTCAAATTATTTGTCAGTTTTTACAAGATTTTGCTAAAGATGATTCCGAAGCACAATTAATATTCGATCCAGAACGCGATCGGTATTTGGTAATGCACGTTGCTTGGCGTAATGATTATCGTATCTATGGTTGTGCGATGCAATTAGATTTAATCGATAAGCAAGTCTGGATTCAAAATAATAGCACTGAGATATACGTCGATCGCGAATTAATTGCTAGAGGTATCGATCCACAAGATGTTGTTTTAGGTTTTCGTTCTCCTAGTGTTAGAAAAAAAATAGCTTCAATATTACAAAACAAATAACAAATGACTAAGGACTAAGGACTAAAGACAAATAACAAAGGACTAATAAAATGATTATTGACGACCAATTTTACGATGTAATTATTGTTGGCACTGGTGCGGGAGGTGGTACGATCG
>CAYXWE010000741.1:0-2605 GCA_964468145.1 uncultured Pleurocapsa sp. | reverse complement strand
TCGTATGATAATTGTCTACACAATTTGGCAAAAAAAAAAATGTTATTTGCTTTTTATTCGAAAGTTTTTGTGTTGCTAAAAATCTATTTTCTAACTAAACAATTAGTACTTCATGATTGCATATATAGTATTTCTTATTAAAGAAAAGTAACTCTACTTAAACAAAGCCAAGTTTGCAGTTAATTTTTAAGAGTTACAAATCTTGTTTGTAACTCTTAAAAGTTTTTGTTAGCAACACTTATATTCTTCGTTTAACAAGGTCGAATCATCCGCCCCGTTATTTTCTTACTTATCCATTTACTAACCAGCAAAACAAATGTCTAAAGAATACGGATATCGTCTAACTAGCAGTACTAATTGGTCATCCGCTAAAACCGAAGCAGAAAACTTAGGCGGTCATTTAGTTGCTATTAACGACGCAGCCGAACAGCAATTTTTATACAATACTTTTGGCGGTTCACCTCTCTCTACTGTGGTTTTCGTCGATGCTAACGTGGCTGACTACCAAACTCTAGTTAAAGGAGTCAAACCAGGAACAAAACTCATTATTTTAGATGCTATTCGCGACGGTATCGAACAAATTACAGAAGTATTAGTTAACCAAGAAAAGATTGATAGCATTCATCTCGTTTCTCATGGTTCTCCTGGTTGTTTGTATTTAGGTAATAGTCAGTTAAGCTTAAATACTTTGTCTCGCTACCAAAAAGATTTGGCTTCGTGGTTTGTCGCTCAGGGTGAGCCAACTCCATACCTATTACTCTATGGTTGCAATGTTGCCACAGGAGATGCAGGAGCAGAATTCATTGCTAAGTTACAGGCTTCAACTGGCGCGGTCGTTGCTGCTTCTACTACTTTAACTGGTAATGCGGGTTTGGGTGGTAATTGGCAGTTAGAAGTTAATAATGGGCAAGAAGTTTCTTTGGCATTTGATGTGGCTACACTAGCTAGCAATAGCGTCATTAGCTGATGTTTTAAAACAAGAACCTAATGACGCTATTGCTGAGGCTCAGTATATTCCTGCATCAAATTTTACCACCGAGTACGATGTTGATATTCAAAACACTTCTGGTGAAAATATTTCACAAACCTACAGTCATGTCTCTATTTTAGGAACGGGAGACGGTACTTTTGACTACTACAGTTTCGATGCTAATGCAGGTGCAGAATTTATTTTCGATATTGACGATAATAACTTCGATACCGAGCTGTTTCTTTTTGATACCAGTGGAAATTTAATAACTGAGAATGATGATAATACGGAATCAGGACACAGTGGTAATGGTTTATCCTCGTTCATAACTCATCGTTTTTCATCCCCAGGCACTTATGTTATTGGTGTGGGGAAATATAATTCTTTTGGATCTTCTGGAGAGATTTCTGGCAATACACCAGCTTCGGGAGATTCTTACACCCTTCATATTTCCTATGGGAATTTGCCGATCGATCGGTCTCCAACAATAACCAGTAGCGATACGGTAAATTTGGACGAAAATACCACAGAAGTCATTACCGTTACAGCAGATGACCCTGATGGAGACATTCTTAGTTACAGCATTAGCGGTGGTAGCGATAACAGTCTCTTTACCATTGATAGTGAAACGGGAGTATTGAGCTTCAATACCGCTCCCGACTATGAAAATCCCAGGGATAGCGATTTAGATAATGTTTATGAGCTAGAAGTTGCTGTCTCAGATGGTAGCAACACCCAAACACGAAACCTGCTGATTACAGTCGATGATGTTAACGATATGAATTTAACCAGCCATTTATCGTTACCTCTTACAATCTAACTTCTGCTAATGATTTTGCAGAAAGAGATCCTAAAGACTGGCAGTTGCAAGGTTCTAATGATGGGACAAATTTTGTCAATATTGACTCTCAAAGCGATCGCGATTTTGCTAGTAGATTTCAAACTAATTCTTATAATGTTTCCAATACTCAGGCATATAAATATTATCGATTAAATGTCACAGCCAATAACGGTGCTGGTATCCTTCAGTTGGCAGAATTAGAGTTATTCGGACCGACAAAATATACTGCTAGTTTTACTGCCAATACAGGAACGGATACAACAGCTACTATTGAAGTAGACGGAAATTATACTTATCCAAACGGAACGACAGGAAGCTCTTTTGTAGTTGATTCTTTAGTTATCAATCAGGTTCTTGCAATAACCAGTAGCGATACTGCCGATCTCGATGAAAACACTACAGAAGCAGTTACTATTACTGCTAACGATCCCAGTGGAGAGACGATTAATTACAGTATTAGCGGTGGTAATGACAGCAGCTTGTTCGCTATCGATTCTGATATGGGAGTATTAAGCTTTAATACCGCTCCTGATTTTGAAAATCCAGGCGATAGTAATTCTGACAATATCTATGAAGTAGAAGTAGAAGTTTCTAATAGTAGTGTTAGTAGAATACAAAACCTTTTAATTACAGTCAATGATGCTAATGATTCCCCTAACATCACTAGCAGCAATACGATTATTCTCAATGAAAACACCACTCAAGTAACTACCGTCACCGCAAACGACCCCGATGGAGATACCTTACAAGGGTAGGTTTTTTACAATCAAGAAGAATTAACTGAAGCTAAATCG
>CAYXWE010000740.1:0-2607 GCA_964468145.1 uncultured Pleurocapsa sp. | reverse complement strand
ATTTGCAGCAATATCCTGGAGGACGTTTTTCCGAGCTAGCCCAAGAATTAGGAGTAAACAGAAGTGATATTGTTGCTGCGGTAAAATCTCTCAAAGATCGAGGTCTTTTAGTTGGAGCAAATTAGTAATTAACAATTGGTTAATATTGCTCGAACATAAATGCTCAATAATAAATATTCGAGATAAATGGGTAATCAAAAATTAGTAACATCAACTCAAGGAAATGGTTTAGCAGATGTTTTAGAGCGGGTTTTAGATAAAGGAGTTGTTATCGCAGGAGATATTTCTGTTTCTGTTGGTTCGACAGAATTATTAAATATTAAGATTAGACTATTAATTTCTTCAGTTGACAAAGCAAAAGAACTTGGTGTTAACTGGTGGGAAGGAGATCCTTATCTTAGTAGTCAGGCTCGTACTTTAAATGAAACTAATGAAAAATTATTAAAACGTATCGATGCTTTAGAATCAGAATTAAAATCTCTCAAGAGATTAACTCCCAGCCAAGAAATAGTGGAAGCAGAAACATGAAAAAGTAGTGTTACTAATTCTAATTTTTGACTGCTAAGCGATCGTTGATAACTGTTTACTGATGACTTATGGCTGATGGCTGATATTGTTTCTCTCAATAAGTCGGAAAAAAAGGATGCTGGTTTAGCTCCTTTATTATTAACTGTATTAGAGCTATTACGTCAGCTCATGGAGGCTCAAGTTATCAGACGGATGGATGAAGATCTATTAACTGATGAAGAGTTAGAAAGAGTTGCCGAAAGTTTACGCCAATTGGAAGAACAAATAGTCAAGCTATGTGATGTTTTTGATATCAATCCTACTGACTTGAATATAGATTTAGGAGAAATTGGTACTTTATTACCTAAAGATGGGGAATATTATCCAGGGGAAAAGTCTCAAAAAGGCTCTGTTTTAGAATTACTAGACCGCTTATTAAATACAGGTATTGTTGTAGATGGTGCAGTTGATATTGGTTTAGCGCAATTAGATTTAATTCATGCCAAATTGAAATTAGTTCTTACTTCTAAACCGATTGATGGCTAATAGTTAACATTTATTATTCTACATTTACTAATTAAATATATTAATATTAACTATTTAATTATTTATTTATCGCTTTTTTTAGAAAATCGGTTTCAATCTTATATTGATAATTTTAGGTATGTATTCATATTAATTAAATTCAATTAATATGAACATAATATGAACAAAATCTAAGATAATTTTTTAAAATTAAATCAAGCGATAGAAGGCTTTAATAAATTGATACCTAATGAAACAAGTAACTCGACAAAAAAAAACTTCTTTTCCTATTATTATTTCAAAGAAAGAAATTACATATTATAAAGGACTATGTACTATAAAATATAAATCAGCAAAGGATAAGATGGGGGAGTCAATTAAAAAATACCGAGTAAAAGCGGCAACAAATGAAAGAATAAGTTTTATCTTTATTTATTGATCTAATAACTATTCACTAATACCTGATTGATATGACTACTCAAGTAAAAACTAAATACGGCTATTATCTCTATGGAATTTTCCCCTTACCCGCACCAAAAATTACTAATATAGAGGGATTAGATAAACGGGCTGTGAATGTAGAAATTGTTGATGGTTTTGCACTATTATATTCGGAGGCACAGAAGAAAAAATATTTAGCTAGTCGGCGCAATCTTCTCAATCATGAAAGAGTTTTAGAAGAGGCAATGGAAGCTGGTTATCGAAATTTGTTACCGTTGCAATTTGGTTTGTGTGTAGAAAGATGGGAAGAAGTTTTAGACTTATTAATTACTTCTCGTCGCGACGATTTAGAAGAATTACTGAATAAGCTATCTGGTTATCGGGAAGTGGGAGTGAAGCTAATGTGGGAAACGGAAGCAGAAATCGAAATGTTATTGCAAGAAAACCCGCAATTAAAAGCCCAGAGAGATTCTTTAGTCGGGAGAAACTTGAGTTTAGATGAAACAATAAAAATAGGACAAGCGATCGAATCTGGAATAGAAAATCGTAAAGATGAAATTATAGAAGCTTTCCAAGATAGTCTCGATCCTTTAGCGAAGGAAGTCGTAGAAAATGACTGTCAGATACAACAAATGATTTTTAATGCTGCATATCTTATTCCTTGGGAAAAAGAAACAGAATTCAGCAAAAAGGTAGAAGAGTTAGATAGAAGATTTGAAGGTCGTTTGCGAATTCGTTATAATGCTTTCACTGCACCTTTTAATTTCGCTAAATTAGATTAATCAGCAGTGGTGTCATCATTTCTTTTTAGGGCAAAGTTATGAATAACAGTGGCGACAGATAATCGCTTAGAGGATAATCCCCGTCGGTTATGATGCACTTGAGACAGATAACCGTTACCTCCCTCCACCGCAGAGCTTGAACCTTGAAACTTACTGACCATCCAAACTCCCCAATTGGGAGCATCCCACTTATACAAGTGAGTATTTTTACTCATGTCTTAAAAGGCTTTATTTCGAGGTTTTTTTACCTTTGACAAAATAAAAAAATTGGGCAGGGTGAAAAAGTGGGATGCTCCCTTTTAAAGTTTGTCGAAGTAAGTTAACCTGATTCATAGGGGTTTATGGGTTAAGT
>CAYXWE010000739.1:0-2609 GCA_964468145.1 uncultured Pleurocapsa sp. | reverse complement strand
TCGAGTAAATGCAATATCCATCTGTAAAATACTTGCGACTATTCCAGTTTTTTATCAAAAAGCTCGCTTGCTTATGGCTATAGGCTATAAGCTTAAGGGGTTTAATACCAAGCGCGTCTGTACGTTGTCTTCAATCAGTTGGGGTTCGCTGGCCCCTATTGATTGGGCTTAAAGCTTACGGCAATCGCGCTTATAGCTGGGGCGTTGCCCCTTTATCTTTGCTTCGGCGAATGATTTTTTTGAATATGCCGATTTTGGTTTGCCTGGAACAATTGAAGAATTAGCAGCCCAAACGGTTGAGAATATTAAAGATGGCATAACCGACTTGGCAGCATCGGGGGCAGAAAAGTTCTTTGTGGTCAATTCCTCAGATTTGGGTATCCTTCCAGGTACGATTGAGTTTGAACAGGCAGAAGATGCAGCTTTATTTACCGAAGAAGTTAATAATTTATTACCTCAAGAATTACCAGCACTCGAATCAGAGTTAGGCATCGATATTGTATTGTACGACCACGAAGCAATTAGCGATGAAATTCGTACTAACCCTGAAGAATTTGATTTAACTAACATCGACGATCCTTATCAGCCAGTTTTCCCCGTCGAAACCCCTAGCGGAAATCCCGATGAATTTTATTTCTGGGACGAGTATCATCCCACAGCTACAACCCATGAGATTATCGGCGAAGACATGGTAGATTTTGTTGACTTTGAAGATGGAGAAGTTTCCACTGGCTTTAATATTACTATTGCCGAAGGCGAAACAGAAGCTACTTTAGTTTCAGAAGTTGTAATCGATGGAGTAGAGGAAGGAGAAGAGAATTTTACAACTGTCTTAATAGAAGGAGAAGATTATCAGGTCAATCCCCAAAGCGATCGCATAATAACAAATCTCATTGATGCAGATACAGACACTACTACCGATCCACCCAGTCCAGTTTTTGGTACGACTGAAGCCGATACTATCGAGGTTAATGGTGGCGGTCAACTAGTATTTGCTGGTGACTCCGACGATTTAATAGATGCTTCTTTGACTAGTGGGGAAAATCGCATCTATGGTGGTGATGGTGATGACATCTTTGTTTTGGGAGAAGGCGATCGCATTTTTGGAGGCGCAGGAGGCGATCGCATCTTTGCTACATCGGGCGGAAACAATACTATTACAGGCGGTGCGGGTACAGACCAATTTTGGATTGCAGTAGCTTCAATTCCCGAGTCGGCTAATATTATTACTGACTTCACTGTAGAAGATGTTATTGGAATTGCAGGTTTAGGTGTTGGTTTTGACGATTTAACTATTACTCAAACCGATACTGACACTGTAATTGCTGCCAATGGTTCTGATTTGGCCGTGCTAAAAGATGTTGGTGCTGATTCTTTGACTAGCGATCGCTTTGCTTTTGGTTGAAGACCAATCGTCAATAATCTTTTTGTTAGTAAATCAGAGCAAAATGGGAATACTTTGACTACTAGAAATATTTTCTAGGCAACAGCGATCGAGGTAGAGTTTGCTAAATAATGGATTTACTCAACGGGATAACAGCTAATTTCCAAGAATGGCATTGCCAGACATTTGATGATGGAACTAGGATGCACTCTCAAAAATTTTCAGGCGAAATACACAGTCAGCTTAAAGATAATTTCACCAGTGCTTATAGTTTATTTTCTCAACAAGATAAAACCATAATCGTTAGTTGCTTTGTTACCTATACCAATATTGCTATATTGTCAGAAAACTAGAACTTGCCAACAGTACCCTGCCTTAAAACGACAGGGGTTGCGTTCACTTCGTTCAATTTGATTCAATATTTAGCGGGGACAAAGTTTTGGGTGCTAATAGGTGGGCGTTCGTAGTCTATTTCTTTTTGACGAGGAGGTAACTCGATCTTTTTCGGTGGTAATTCTTCATAAGGTACTGTTTTCAACAGGTGGCTGATGCAGTTTAATCGCGCCCGTTTTTTATCATCTGCTTCTACTACGTTCCAAGGAGATTCGGGAATGTCTGTAGCAGCGAACATATCATCTTTTGCCCTAGAATAATCTACCCATTTCTCTCTGGCTTTTAAGTCCATCGGGCTAATTTTCCAGCGTTTTGTAGGGTCGTTGATTCGGTCTTGAAAGCGTTTTTCTTGTTCTTTATCGCTGACAGAAAACCAATACTTAATTAAAATTATGCCCGATCGCTGAATCATGATTTCAAATTCTGGGCAAGAGCGCATGAACTCGTTATATTCATCATAGGTGCAAAAGCCCATCACTTTTTCTACTCCCGCCCGATTGTACCAACTGCGATCGAATAGAACTATTTCTCCTGCTGCGGGAAGATGGGTTACGTATCTTTGGAAATACCACTGAGTTTTTTCGCGATCGCTAGGCGTACCTAAAGCTACTATTTTACAGACACGGGGATTGAGGCATTCACTAATACGTTTGATTGCGCCGCCTTTTCCCGCTGCATCTCTCCCTTCAAAGATGACCACAACTTTTAAACCTGCGTGTTGTACCCATCTCTGGAGATTTACCAATTCTATCTGTAGCTTGGCTAGTTCTTTTTCGTACTTCTTCTTGTCGATTTTTTTTGATTTGCCTTTACTTTTTTTGTCGCTTTTTTC
>CAYXWE010000738.1:0-2612 GCA_964468145.1 uncultured Pleurocapsa sp. | reverse complement strand
TTGTTCTTCCCAGAAAACAGCAGCTATGTGATGTTGTTCTGCGATAATAATCTGTTTGGGCATTAATTTTCCTCAAAATTAGTCACGCTCGATCGCCCCTTATGCTGCTGGCAAAAGATCTATCGTCAAGAGATTTAATTTGCCGATTGAGATGCAAGAGGGATCGCGATATGTTTAATGTGGGTTTTAAATCAAAAAAACTACGAAATAGAAATAGAGTGATAAATTTCACATACTTATAGATTGAGATATTACCAAATAATATTGTTTGAGCAGTCCTGTATCATTAAATGGGGAATTTGGGTGGCGATCGCTCGTAGCGACTAGCGATGATTAGCTTACTATTTTTAGCTCTATAGGTATAGAGTAACTTCGATCTACGAGCTAAGGAAGATCGCCGATCTTATAATAGCTACTGCTAGAGTTTCGACAAAGAGCGATCGAGGACTTAACGAACAAAGATGGTTTTTAGAGGATTGAAAAAATTCCATTTGCCAAAGATAGCAACCTACTTTGCCACGAGCGATCGTTCCTTATATTCTTCTAATTAAGCATCCAGTGCGAACGATTTACCCTAACCCCAACCCTAAAGAGTACAACTTCGGTTAATGGAATGGCTCAGTCTTTCGTACCAGCTTGGCAACCGCGATCGCGCGATTGCGGAGATGCTTTTTACTTTACCAAATTTTAACCGCCAAATGTATTCCCTTGCAAGCTTTGTCGTGAGAAGACAAAGAAAAGGAAAACCGAACATAACCTTGAAGATTTTTTGTCTATAAGAATGTCAGAAATACTCTTTTGAATAAGATAGCCTACAATAATTAATCTGGTAATTATTTGTTAAGTTTTAAATTATTTCTTGCCTAATTATATCTGCGATCCGATTTGCTGCGCCAGTTTCTCCCCTGACCGCTTTGAGGCTATCTTTCATTGACTGGAGTCGATCGGGGTTATCGAGATAATCTGATACTAGTTGGGCAAGGTTTTCTGGCTGAAGTTTTCCTACTAATTCGGGGACAATTTCTCGACCCGCCCAGATATTCGGCCAAGCAAATAATCTTCCTTGTTTCAACACCAGCCAATTGATTAGTTTTGCCAGTATTGTCCCGACTCCTGGCAAATTTGCTAAAATTCCAGGCAAGCCATCCCAAGAGCGCATAGCATCTAGCTGCTGGGTTGGCAGCAAGACGAGCATCGGTATGGCGAGGGAAGTTAATTCAGCGGTGTTAGCACCCACTGTAGTAAGACAGATTTGACAGTTGGCAAGCTGCTGATAAGCAGGAAATTGAGCAATCAGCTCGATTTTAGTTCCCCCAGAAGTAACCAAATAGGGTATTGAATTTGTTTCTCGATCCGCTATCAATCTACCTTCTACATTCCCCAATACTGAAATTAAAGGATTGTCCTGAAGACTGGCATACTTACTCAGAGTTGTTAAATCTAAGGTAGGTGCAACGGGTATGATAAACCGAACTTGAGGCTGTTTTTGGCGGAGGCGATCGGCGATCGCCATACACAGAGGTACGCCCTGAGCTAATTTGGCGGATTTTGAACCGACTAGTAAACCCACCACGGGGAGATCGGATTTGGCTAAAGTTGCAAGGCTATCTGTTTCTGCTAGTTCTTCTGCTGCGTTTGCCATCAAGTCTCCCACCACTGCAACCTTATGCCTGTAGGAGGGGGGAACTTTTTCGACTACTCTAGGACTCATAGCTGCAAAGCGATCGACAAAACGATACCAACGGGCAGCCCACTCTGCATAAATCAGGCTAGAGTAACCCAAACGTTTGGCGATCGCTACGGTATAAAACTGATCGCCTCCCAGAAAAACCACTAGACCGCGATCGCTCCACTGCCAGTTATCGGTTGTTTTGCCCCACAACAAAAAAGCCCAAAAGTTTTCGGGGGGAAGTACCCGATCTACTTCTGGATAGCCAGAGGCGATCGCAGCTTCTCGACCAGTGCTATGGGGACAAGGAGACAGTACAACCGAAATTCTCACCAAACTATTGGCGGAGGTTAACTTTTGACGCACACATTTAACTACAGGGCGTACCCAGGTAGCAATTTCTCCTGGTCCATTGGATAGGATAACAAGATCTACTTTTCCCTCATCCTTCATCCTTTATCTTTCATCCCTGTTCTAAGCATTACTAATTTCGTAGACAAAATTTAAAGTCGCCCAAGCATTGACATCAAGGGCATAAACATCATTGCGTAGGGTCGCCATGCTGTTGGGCTTACCGCTAGTTAAATCTCCCTCGACCGAGCTTGCAGTATGCAAGTCTTCCATTAAAGATTCGATTGTAGCTATAGGATTGACGACGTTTAGTAGTTGGTTTTGATTTAACTTGAGATTTTGTTGCGCTGCTAAAGCCCTCAGGGTATTAGTAAAAGGTTTGGTCGAAAATACGGTATAGAGGGTATTAATCCCCAAAGAATTGGAAACCTTCCATTTCCAAGAGCTTTCTGTCTGAGGAATGGTCAAGGTATTATTCGAGGCAAGAGTAATATCTTCTAGTCGCGCTTGTTCCTCTGGCGTTTTAGATTTTATAGGGGTATAAAGTGCAAACATATTACTATTGGCATCGATACCCAGCAATAAAATATAT
>CAYXWE010000737.1:0-2612 GCA_964468145.1 uncultured Pleurocapsa sp. | reverse complement strand
TTTGATTTAGAAGAAGATAGAGAATATCCCGAAGAACTATATCCTGTCTTAGAACTATCGGATAGTATATTAGAACTGACAGAAAAACTAGAAAGAGTCAGAGAAAAGCTAGACAATTTCGAGCAAAGATATTTGGAGGCTGATGAAGAACTAAGAGAATGTGAAGGCTATGAAATTCAAGGTTCGAGAATCGAGCGTTGGCAAGCTGCGATTGAAGAGATGAGCAATCGCATCGAGTTTTTGGACGAACCGCTTTAACTTTCATAATTTTAGTTTTATAGCGACCAAAATTTCCCCTCTGCTAAACAAATACCATTGTCAAAATTTCTAAGTTTTTTGTCAGTGACTTGAATTACACAGTGTTGTTACTGAATAGACTGATAATGGTACTATCAAATTTATCCGATAAAAACCGATACTATCCGATATGTCCAGCAGAAGAACGGATAACGTTACTAGAGTTGATGTCCGCATACCTAACGATCTTTACGATGAAATCCAGGCGATCGCAATCAAATATTTCAACGCCAAGATTCACCACCGCAGTAACAAACCAGAAGTCACGCCGACAATATTGGAACTGATTAAAATTGGTATCGCACATTTGGATTTGGACGAGACATTATTAGAAACATCCACTACTGATGAACTACAACAAGCAATCGAGCAATTAAGCTCCAGACTGACCAAAGTTGAAAACAAATTATCTGGAGTCAGAGTTATTACACCTAGAACAAAATCAGAATCTCGTACAGTTGAAGAACAACCCACCGAATCATATATAACAGAAGAGAAAATACTCAGCGATAGAGAATTATCAGACGTTTTAGGCGTGAGTAACATCTTGATTCGCGACTATCGAGTATACGGTAAAAAACCAAGAGGACAGGTTTTAGCCAAAGCTTTAACTGAAGAATGGGAAATTAGGGGCGATGGTTGGGTGAGGAAACAAAGTTAGCTCGAACAGATAATATTTATAGGAAATTTAAAGAGTTTAGGTTGAATGAATAAGAATTATATTTCAAGAGTAGCGAAAAATTAATAAATATCAGTTATTTTTGTTGCCGAATACATAACACACCAAAAGCAGTCATTGTAATCAAACTAAAGATGAAAGAAGGTTCGGGGACTGATTCGGAAGAAGCAATTTTACCAAAACCATCAAGAGAATAAACTGCCGGGCCTAAGTTGGTTAATTGCTCGAACTCCGCCCGAAAAAGATTCGTTTCAAATTCAGTTACATTATTATCTATTCGTAACTCTAAAAAAGGATATGAAAAGGGAGAAGGCGGGACTTCGGGTGATGTGACCGAGCCGTAAAGCGTACCCAATCCTGTTTGTTCAAATAGTAAAATATCGAATTCTTCAGATACATCATTAAAAGCAAATAACCTAAAAGCATCCGCTCCCCTGCGATTACCAAAAATTCCCTCTCCATCTCTTAAAAGAATTAGACTAAAACTTTCGAGGATTACTGGGTTTGGTGTTTTAAATTCAACAAAATGCGTTCTTCCAGCAGAACCACTATCATCGAAAAGAGTTCGATAATCTCCGTTTGGAGCAATTAAATTATCGCCAAACATATTGGTAATACTATCTATAGGGATTTTGCCAGAAGAAGAATCAATAATTTGTGTTCCTTGGCTCAAGTCAAATAAATCATTTGTTATTCGTGCAGCTAATGACTCTGATGGAGATGCCATAGTACCGAACAAAACAACACCAGTACCTAACACTAAATGTTTCCAGACAGTTAGTAATTGAGGCTGTTTTTTAAACAGCTTATTCGTAATATTATTAGACATATTATTACAGAGAACAAATTTAGCGAACTTACACGAGCTATGTTAATCAACGTTCGAGTAATTGAGAATCAGAAAAAATACTGATTTTCAGAAAAAATACTTACAGATTTAAAAGGTAAATTCACATAGTCGAGGTATCGAAGTATTGTTCTCTATATTCGTGCGGGGCAAATAACTCGAATAATATTTAGAAAATCAAACAACAAAAAACCTCGGCGCATAAACCAAGGTTTAGTAGGAGAAATTCAATGCTGACGAGAGATGAGATAAATAAAACTTTTTAAGCGAGTAAACCTAATCTTTTGCCATTGTCACGGGCGGTTCTGATGAGGTTTTGTCTGGTGGTTCTTTCAATACCGACTGCTTCACAATAAACTTTTATGACCTGAGAGTGTTTTGCGATTGCTTGACCGCGAAGTTTATTAAATTTGGCTTTACCTAGATAATTACGAACCAGAACGACGATGGGTGCAAACATGGTTATCTTCTAGACCTCAATGAAAAGTTGTTGTTTAAAGTTGTTGTTTAAATCTGACTGTCTCTAGCAATTAGCTGACTGCTACTGAAACGAAAAGCAAGAAGCTGACGAATAATGCTGCTACTGCGCCTTGCTTGAGATAGCGTTTCTGTTCCCAAACTGTGGGGTATTCTTCGTAGCTGATTTTGGGTTCTACTGCGTAGTTGTTAAGAGTTCCGTTATCTAGTTGAGTGGTGTACATGGACGTTCCTCCGTGTTGTTTCTCTTCTATGTTAATTAATGTAACAAATATTATCAAGTTTTGTAAAGTATATTTGACAAATAGATAT
>CAYXWE010000736.1:0-2613 GCA_964468145.1 uncultured Pleurocapsa sp. | reverse complement strand
CCTCCCAGAGTAGGCGAACCCATGACAAATCCTGCCGATTTATTAATTGCGGTTTCAATTTCTTCTGGTTTGGCAGATTCTGCGTTGATTGATTCTACTGCTACACCTGCTTTAGTAATGCCTTTAGCGATCGCAGCAGCAATGGTTGCGGTGTTACCATAAGCAGAAGCGTAAATCAAAGCTACATTGAGATCGCGATCGCTTTGTTGTTCTGCCCACCTACGATAGTCAGCGGTTAATTCAATTAAACTATATCTAACTAAAGAACCATGACCCGTGGCATAGATACGAGCGGGCTTATCGGCGATTTTGTTCAAACTATTGATAATTTGGCGGGCGTGAGGAGCCATCAAACAATCAAAATAATAACGACGATCTTCTACATCCACTGTCCAACCTTCATCAAAAACGCGATCGCCACAGACATGACAGCCGAATAGTTTATCGCTGTAAAGCACCGCAGTTTTAGGATCGTAGGTACAAAGACGATCGGGATAGCGCGGATCTGGCGTTGGGATAAACTCTAAAGTGTGTCCCCCACCCAGATCTAGAATTTCTTCTCCTTTGATTACCCGAATATCTAGGTTAGCTTCGGGCATAATTCTGCCCAAGGATATTGCTCCTGGATTGGTACAGACAATTGTAATTTCGGGCGCGATTTCTAATAAAGCCTTGAGAGTATTAGCTCGATTGGGATTGATATGTCCCAAAATAACGTAATCGATCTTTTGCGGATCGATTCTTTCTTGGAGTGCATCGATAAAAATTTGCGTAAAAGATTCTCCTGGGGGATCGAATAAAGCGGTTTTCTCCCCTTCAATTAGATAGGAATTAGCCGTAGTTCCTTTTTGTAGGGCGTATTCAATTTCAAATTTGAGACGCTCCCAAGTACGCGATCGCAGTATGCGAGTATCTGCAGCAACGGGAAATACCTGAACATCCTTGGCTTTATTTACAGGAGGCATAGTTTATTAATAGCATCTTTATTATTCTTAATTTTAGTTTACCAACCGAGAGGAATTTTTCGCTGGGGAATAGGGTGAGGCGGATCGAGTAGGCCTTAGGGATTCGAGCCATAGACTTATGGGCATAAATCATTCCCTTATACCATTTCTCCTTGAAGTTGCACTTAATATTTTTGGTTTAGATCTCTCGCAAAGACGCAAAGACGCAAAAGAGTACAATTCCATTTAGTGCATTGTCATAGAGAATTGGTATTAGTGGATGCCATGACTTTTGGCGAAGAACCAAGGACAAAAAACCATAAACTTTGGATTGTCAACATCATTCATGCCCATAAAACGATGTTTCTATCAGTATAAACAACTAAATTTTGTCTATCTTCACGAATTATCAACAGTATTGGCAGAAATTCTAAGTAATTACATCTCCGTAAAAACTATTAATAAACTAAACCGCAAATAAAATATTATAGTTCGTTTTTTATTTGTAATACTCAACCGTGTTTTATCGGCAGAGCGACTGCTTATGGATTTTTTATTTTTTAATAATTAGTATTTTGATTTTTTTGCGAATTATTACTTAAATACCTAGATATAACAATAGTTGCATTCGATACATTTTTATTCTTTAAACCTTGATTAACCCCTGTAAAAATGAATGAAATAGGTGATTACAATTATGCTCTAAGTATTTTTATTTAATTTCAACCGACCTATAACAATGTGGCTTATAACATTGACATTTACAAAACTTTGAACAGAATAGATAGAGAGTAGTTTGGAATATATTATTAATTCAAAATATTTAATTCCGTATTGCCAAAACAAGAAAGGAATAGGGTTTTTCATAGTTAAAAGGGTTTTATAGCCCAAACAAAAAGGTGTTTTTAGGTCAAGTTAAAATTACAAAAAGGGAGTATTTATTATGTCAAGTATTGTTGCACCAGATAACACAGATTTGTCAACCGCAGTAGAAAGTCCCGATGGCGGATTAGACGTTGTGGGACAACAAGATGAAGAAAACATTATTGAAATTCTCGGCGATGCACCTGTTGGTATCATTGGCGGGGGATTGAACGATGAGATTACTACTGGTGCTGGAGACGCTACCATCTTTACTGCAGATGGAGACGATATCATTCAGGGTGGTATTGGAGACGATATCTTTAGAGGCGGTGATGGAGACGACACGATCTGGGGGGGGCTTGGTGCCGACATCTTGATTGGTGGCGATGGCAACGATGTCCTCCGAGGTGGTCTTGGTGGCGTAGACGAAGATGGCAATCCTGAAGGCGATACCCTCAAGGGTGGTGCTGGGGAAGATATTTTTGAGTTTGCAGCATCAGAATTAGGCACTGGAGTCGATAAGATCGTAGACTTCCAGGCTGATGGCTTTGAAGACAAAATCAGAATTTTTGGCGTTGGCGAAGAGGGTTCGGTGACTTACAATCCCGAAACTGGTTTGGTGAGCATTAACGGACAAGAAGCAATTGATATTGGTACGGGTTTAGATATAGATCCCGAAGATGACGATAGCTTTGAACTGCTCTAAATCAGCAGCTAAAAGCCATTGGCTCGATACAACTATATAATATATCTGATAAGACCCATAGCTGATGTTGTGGGTCTCTTTGTATTTTTAGGACGAACA
>CAYXWE010000735.1:0-2624 GCA_964468145.1 uncultured Pleurocapsa sp. | reverse complement strand
AATAACCGTTGGGTAATTCGAGTTGGTTGAGTAATTGTTGAAATTCTCTGAGTGCGGTATCGGGTAGCGTACCAGGGGTCAGGAAGCCTTGGATAGTATTAACTCTTTGTCCGTTGTAATGGCTGATTTGGGCAATTTGGGAGGTTAATTTGGTGTTGCCTAAACTGGCTAGGGGAATAGGGTTATTGCCTAGTAAGTCCAGAGATTCGATGTCTCCGAGATTGTTGCGGTTTGCCCTATCTAATCGAACTCTGACGGGTAATTCTTCTCTCGATTCGAGAATCGAACCTCCTGTAATACCTTCTAAGGTAGAGTCTAACTGTTGCGCTATAGTATTGCGATCTAATCCTGCGATTAAGGCTGATTCTTCATCGATGTCTATTTGGATTTGGGGATTGGTTTCTGCCAAACTAGCTCTAGTATGGGTAATATCTGAAACTTGCAGCAATAAGCTTCTGATTTCTTCTCCTAGCTGTTGTAAGGTGGCAATATCCGAGCCAAACAACCGCATCTCTACTGGAGCATCAAAAGGGGGGCCTTGTTCTAGCTGGCGCACTATAATACGGGCGTTGGGGAAGTTGCTATCTAATTCGGTTTGGATTTGGGAAGCTAGATTACTGGTAGCTAAAGTATTTAATTGGACTAAAGCTTGAGCGTAATTAGATTCTCTTTCTCTACTTCCCGCCAAATTGTAATAGAATCTGGGCGCGCTACGACCGATAAACCAATGAACGTCTGTAATTTCAGGATATTCTAAGAGGGTTTGGCGTATTTGTTTGGTTGTGACTGCTGTTTGTTTAATTGCTGTTATGGCGGGTAATTCTATTTGAATCTGGATTTGATCGCGATCTGCTGCGGGGAAAAACTGTTGTGCTAGGGCGGGAAATTGGAGAAAACCCGTTAGAGGTAGTAACAAAGCGAGGAAAATTCCTAAAAAGGGTTTAATAGTAATCCATTTCAGAGATTGGTTATAAATTTTGGTTAGTGGTTTAACAGCAATCCCTGTTTGCCACCAGTTAGCTTTGCTAAAGTTTAGTTTGCGATTGAATTTCGCTGTCAGGGTGGGAATTATAGTTAGAGCCAGGAATAAGGAAGAAAGCACCGCTAAAATAACGCTGACGCCAATTGCACCGACAAATTCCCCCGTCGCACCTGGTAATAAAGCAATGGGGAGAAAAGCTAATACGGTGGTTAAAGTGGAACTTAATAAAGGAATAGTAAGATGCTGGAGACTCTGGCGAATAGCTGCTTTACCAGTTAAACCATGATGCAGATGTTTGTTGACTTCATCCACCATGACTATAGCGTTATCGATTAAAATACCCAACGCCACAATTAAGCCTGTAATAGACATCTGATGTAGGGGAATTTCTAACAAATTAAGCCAACCAAATACCATCAGCACCGATAAAGGTAACGCTGTCCCCACAATTAACGCAGATCGCCAACCCATTAACAACAGAGTCACCAAAAAGACTAAACCCGCACCAAAAAGCAAATTCCGCATCAGGTTATCAATTCTCTCACTGACATAACCCCTCTGATTGAAAACAGTACGTAACTGAATTGCACTCGGTAATTCTGCCTTAAAATCTGTCAGTATCCGATCTGCTTCTGTCGCCCAAGCATCAATCTGACTTCCAGAGGCAATATGTACCGCTAAAGTTACTCCAGGGCGATCGCTAATAACGGTTAATTCCTCAGCAGGATTTCTAACCCCTCTAGTAACCGTTGCCACATCTTGTAAGCGAATAAACTGCCCGTCGTTACCAAAACTAAGGGGAATATTTTTCACTCTTTCTAAAGTATCTAATTCTCCCGCCACTTCTAGCAATAAATCCCTTTGACTGTTACGCAACAATCCCGCAGCTATTTTAGAGTCTGTTTGTTGAATTTGTCTGGCAATATCCGCCACACTCAGGCTGTAACTAGCCATCAAATCGGGATTAACTGTAACTAAAATCTCTTCATTGCGATCGCCAAACAAATCTACTTCTTCTGTTTGAGCAATATTTTTTAAACGCTCTTTTAAAATAGCTGCCTGACGATTGAGAATCGTATAATTAGGTTGCTCGTCTTGTTCCCAAGTCAAAGCAATTATGGAAGCATAAGCCTTAATTTTAATTCTCTCCAAATCTGGTTCGGTACTACCTTGAGGCAATTCCCCTTTAATGCGATCGATTTTATTTTGTACCCGCGACCAAATAGGGTCTACTTGCTCTTTGCTAATACTATCTTTTAGCTCAATAGTAATAATCGAGCTACCAGTACTAGAGGTAGAATCATAACTATCTATTTCTTCAATTTCAATTAATTCATGTTCGATTTTTTCTGTAATTAAAGCTTCTACTCTATCCGCTTTTGCCCCAGGGAAAAAAGTCTTGACCACAGGGACCCGATTAACTAACTCTGGGTCTTCCAACCTCGGCAGATTAAAATAAGCAGAAGCACCCCATACAAAAATTAAAATTATAGTCAGGATTAATAGCCTAATATTGCGATAAAAAATAGTCTGCATCTTTTTAAATTAATAATCAATAATTAGTAGTTAATGATGATTGATTTTCTTGAAATTATTTAATCCCGTAGGGTGGGCATTGCCCACCTTACCTATTGATGAGCGA
>CAYXWE010000734.1:0-2628 GCA_964468145.1 uncultured Pleurocapsa sp. | reverse complement strand
ATCAAGGTAATAGCGAGTTCAAATACAAACCTTGAAGTTTTAATTTTGCTGGGCAATTTTAGTCTTTAGTTTTTAGTCTTTAGTCTTTAGTCCTTGGTCGTATACTTTATCAATACAAGAAACCCTGTAAATGCTTCTTTGCTAACGCTCTGATATCGAACGAGGAATCATGCAAACACTCTTCCAAAATTTCTGAAGTAATTTGTTTGGAATCAATCAAAATTTTGAGAATCGATTCTCGGCAATCAGCGCAAGGAGTATTTTCATAGATCCAGAAGGCACAATTGAGCAATTCTGGATTTTTTTGTGCGTTAATAACATTTATTAAATCCATACCCGCAGCGTGTCTAAATTCAAGATCTTGAGATCGGATTAATGCAGATTCGATTAATTGAAAATCTCCCGACTGATAATTCTTAATAAACAGAGATAGTAGTCTATTGGCGATCGCCTTGGTTTCGTTAATTAAATAGATCGCCAGACTGCGTAGGAGTTCGCTTCTGTTATTAGACAGTGCTGCGATCGCGCAATATTGGATATCTTCATCGACACTTGCTGCTAAATCGAATAGGCGACTATCTAATCGAGGAAACTGCCTATTTTTAAAGATCCAGAGATATCTTCTTAATTGTTCTTTTTTGGTTTCTTGTAGCAGGCGATTGAGAACTATTTCTAGATCGCGATCGCTGGCATTAATACCAAATTTATTTAACAGATAAAAATGGCACCTAGGTTCTGCTATTTTTTGTAAAATGTAATCTAATTTAAGGTTTTTATATTTGTTTATTTGTCTTTGTTTTTCTGTTTTATTTATTACTGCATTTTCTGCTTCATAGGCTTTGACAGCATCTAGATAAGCTTTAACTTCATCATTACTGAGTGCTGCTCGTTCTAAAGCTGAGTTGATTTTATTAACGCCATAACTTTCTCTGGCTTCCTTGATTAACCAGTCGTCTTCCCCCAACTCACGATCTTGCAATAGCTTCTTGCCTACTATTTCCGCTACTTCTAGTAAACCTTCAATTCCGTCAAGTTTGATAATCTGTTCGCCACCTAACCAAGATTCATTATTTTCTTGCTTTTTGAAAGTTTGATAAATTATTTTTCTAGCTTCTCGATCGCCTTGTTTTGCCCAAATGAATACCAAATCATAAAGTTGATGTATATCCCAAAATTCTTCAGTTGTTGTTAAAGCTTGAAAGATCTTGGCTCGATAAAAATCAAGATCGCCAGTCAAACTAATCAACTCAAATAAATACTCAGAACGACCTGGTTCGCATTGGGGATCGTAAGCCAAATTGTGCAGACACGCATTTAACAAATCTGCTCTTATTCGATCGCGATCGCCCTCATCCTGCTTGATGTATTTAAAAGCTCTCCCCAAGCCCTTTTGCAAAATATCATAAAAAAGTAAGCAGGGGTAGTTCATACTTTGCTTCTGGCTTTTTTATCTTCCCTCTTGGTTCTGTTTATTCGTGACTCTCGATCTATCCTGGGTTGACTAGGCTCGTCGGTTTTACTAAACAAAGTACTTTGCACCAGCTTAGTTGTATAGGCGATCGCCATTGATGCGGTAATAAAACCAATAACCGAAGCGACAATTTGTTTGGGATCGCTGTCTGCTGAAAGTAAATTAGTTCCCATTGAAGCTAAATACACATAAAGAGCAATTACAGGCAACATTGCTACCCAAGAAACAAATAAATATTGCCAGAAATTAATTTTAGTCAGACTAAAGCCATAGTTAAGCACGTTAGAAGGTACAATCGGCGACAGGCGAGTCAAAAAAACAATCTTCCACCCTTTTTTCGCCACTGCGCGGTCTAATTTTACCCATTGAGGGCTTTTCGCAATCCATTTGTGGACGGTTTTGCGAGCGACTGTTCTGCCTAATAAATAACAAACCGCTACACTCAAAGTGTCTGCTACAGATACTAAAATCAAACCAGGCAGGAATCCAAATAAACTACCCGCAGCCAAAAACAGAAAAATTGCAGGCAAACCGACTAAAGTTGCTAAAAGATAAATTCCTATAAAAGCGGGATAAGCCAAGTAACCTAATGAACTAAGCCAGTCATGAGCTTGAAAAAGCCATTCTTGCCAAAAAACCATAATATATTACGTAAATAACTGCCTGAAAGTATTTTCAAGCAAAGGTGACATTAAAATTGTCGAATTTATAGATAGTAGAATTTTGCAATCAATTGTTAACATTCGGAGTTTAGCTTAAGAATAATCATTTCTCAAAATTTTGCCAATTTGATTCGCAAAAAGCAACCAATATAAGTGTAATCAGTTGTGGTTTTTCTTAACAATACTTTATAAGTCTCATAGGCATAAATCCCTCTTTCCGTAGAAGTATATTTTCAAGCAATTTCCTAATTCGCAGAACCTCAAAAGTTTTATCAGATTTAAAATGAATTGGTTTTATTGAGAATAATTAGTCAGATGAGTCATGTAGATTTCTATAGAGAGCGATCGAAACTAACAATAATGTTATTTTTTGATTGTTAATAGCATAAGTTATTGCTTAATTGTGTATTTAAAATAGCAAAATAAAGTTAATGTAATGATTTCAATACAAAACATATTATGGTTATTTTTTTTGTATTCTTCAGGGAAATATGT
>CAYXWE010000733.1:0-2632 GCA_964468145.1 uncultured Pleurocapsa sp. | reverse complement strand
GACGATAGACATATTCTTCAAAGCCTGATTCATCTAAATAAACTAGATTGCTCGATCCATCAAGAGTGACAATTTCGCGTAAATTTCTCAAAAAGCTGATTCGCTCACTATGCTTACGTTCACTGTATTTCAGTGTTTTTTTTACGGGTTAACTTCATTTAAAATTGTTTTATTAGAAACTGCAGAATCGAGATGTCCTACATCTCTTGCTACCAATCGCTATCGGAAACGCGATCGGGATTGTTGATAAAATATTGAATCTTTTTGCTATCGGTTAAATTTAGCGAACTATCGTCTTGCTGTGTGCCGAAGCCTTTTTTCGCATCCATTTCCTTTACAGTTTTAACCTGACTCAATACTGATGAAGGGGCGATATCTGCCATCGTTTCATCGTAGATATCGAACCAAGGTAAATTATGTTGGGCGTAGGTTTGAGCCGTTACGGGCGTTTGAGGAGGTTCTAAACCAGTAATTTCGCGATACATCATACTATTAACAATATGAACGTAAACGCGATCGTAGTCATTTTCATCCCAAGTATCAATACCATGAGGATCGGCATAGATTTGTTGTTTCATTTTGCCTCCCGCAGCCATACCCATTTCCCCAGATACCATCCTGTTTCTTTTAAAACTAGCTGCTGCTGCCATTGGCATTGAATCAAAATTAAAGCTTTCAAAATTAAAGCTTTCAAGTATATCGTCCGAAAAATCCCAATTATTTTGCGATCGCGAACTAAACTTTCCTAACTTGGGTTGATAAACAATAATCTGAATTCCGCCAAATTCTTCTTTTCCCGTAATCTGCCCTTCTACGGTGTAGCCCATTCCCAAGGGCATTGCTACAAACTGCTTAATCAAGCCATTACCCGCATTAATACCATCTAGCCAAGGTTGAGGAGGTGCGACTAGATAATCTGCTTCGGATTTTAAGAGCTTTTGTTGCCAGGGTTTTCCAGAAACTGCATTAATTTTTCCTACCGCTATCTTGATGGCGTTTGGTTTTCTGCCACGACTCTCAAATGCGATCCATAATGCTTCTCTTTGATACATGGGAATAAATACGCCACCATGTTTTAACCAAGATTGAGGAACATTATCGGCATAATCTTCAACTCTACATATAGGAAAAGCTCCCTTACCTGGTGGTAGGGGATAAGTTTTGCCATCGTCGGGAATACGTAAAGTTCTTTGAAATTGAAGAGAAAAACCACCTTCAAAAACGAGAGAGTTGGATTTGAGGTTAACAGTTACATCAGACATTATTTCAAAAGCAGATTCAGTTGTGTTGCTTGATTATAACAATTGTGTAGTACGATCCGCATTTGAGCTTTTCATTTGGAATTAAATGGAATATTTTTCCCGTGAGTTTTCCTAAAAATCGCGATCGCACCTGATATTTAATTGATACCGATATCGAACGAATAAAAATGATTGCGGATAAATACAAGTTAATAAGGCTATTGGGAGAAGGTGGCGCGGGGAAAACTTATGAAGCAGAAAAAATTGCTACTCGGCAAAGGGTAGCTATTAAAGTAATAACACTGCGCCAGGTAAAAGATTGGAAAGTTATCGAACTGTTTGCCAGAGAAGCAAATGTTTTGGCTAATTTGGAACATCCTGCTATTCCTAGATACATAGATTATTTTTACCAAGACACTCCAAGCGATCGCTATTTTTATTTAGTCAGAGAATTAGTTTCAGGTGATTCTTTATTTGATTTGGTTCGACGGGGATGGAAACCTCATGAAGATGAAGTGAAAGAAATAGCCAGGCAAATTTTAGATATCCTGCAATATTTGCACCAACAAAAACCACCAGTAATTCATCGCGATATTAAACCGCAAAATTTAATTAAAAGTGAATCTGGAAAAATAGTTCTAGTTGATTTTGGTTCGGTAACAGAAGCAAATCGATGCACTTTGATTAGCAACAGTACTTTTGTCGGTACGTTGGGATATATGCCACCAGAACAATTACGAGGCATTCGTGACAAGTTAAGGTTGTGTATTGTTTGTCAATCGGTTTTAAGTCAAAAGTCACGCATTCAAAAGTCACGCATTCAAAAGGTTTTGAATTTAATTAGTAGTTTTGAACTACAAAGAATGAAGCTAGATTTTAGAGATTGGGTAAATATTTCCGATCGCTTTGCTAACTGGTTGGCTAAAATTATTGAACCGATCGCCGAGGATAGATTTCAGTCTGTAGGGGAAGCTTTATCGATCGCGATTATTTTAAAGTCAGCAAACGTCTGGGAATTTGGGGAATATCTACTAGAGGATCGACTGCTACAATCGAAAGGGTTGAAGGGGAATCAAATGATTATGAAGTGCGGAGCTATAATTTAACTTACTGCACTATTAAAGGCGAAAAAAAAGTTTATTTTGGTGTGGGTATTAGTCAAAAGGAAAGAGACTGGCTAACGGCAGAAATAAAAGATCTTGTAAAAGAAGTTAAAGCAGGCGATCGCTTTAAGTGATGTAAGTTTAGGATAAGATCGAATACCTGTTTATGTTATTTATTTTAAGAGGAGCAAGAAAAATTTTCCCGCCTCATTTATTAAACATGATTCGTGTTGAATAGAATTAGTAGTCAATTCAAACCAAAGACCAAAGACCAAAGACCAAAAACAC
>CAYXWE010000732.1:0-2635 GCA_964468145.1 uncultured Pleurocapsa sp. | reverse complement strand
TATTACTCTTTATTTGTATCTAATTTGTATCGGCAATGGTAAATTGTGTCTATTCTGTATAGTTTATGTAATTTAGTTGAAAAATTATTGTTTGTAGAGAAAAACTGACTTAAACTCTATGTTAGCGAGCGATTAATCGATATTTATAGTTATGCCAGAGTCTTTTAGAGAAACTCTATCCAACGACGTTATTCTAGACGGTGTGGTGGAGTACGATTGGTATGTAGGTTGTACTCCCACCGCAGTAGCCACCGTGATGGGTTACTGGGATAGACATGGATTTAATAACTTAATTCAAGGCGATACTTCTTCTTATACTCTCGATATCAAAGAAGCTATAGCAAGTCAAGAACACTTCGATAACTATTATTATCCTAAAGAGAAAGCTATTTTTTCTTCTGATATTAAACCAGATAAATCAGAACTTGGTGGCGCACACAAAGATAACTCCATTGCTGACTTTTTACAAACATCTCGCAGCATTCACCGTGTTAGTTTCGGCGTTACTCAATGGGCTTGGCAAGGGATTGGAGTTCACGGTTACGCTAGTTATAAAGGCTATGAAGGTTTTGAAACTACTTTTCAGAGGTGGGGTAGTTTTAGCTGGGATGATGTGGTGACAGAAATCGATAGCGGTCGTCCAGTGATGTTTGCGGTAGACTCTTCTGGTGATGGGGTCAACGACCATGATGTTGTGGTAATCGGCTACAATCAGGATACGAAAGAATTTGCTTTTCACGATGGTTGGTTCAGAACTGATTATATTCGCTGGGAGCCTTTCACCACAGCCAAAAATGGATACGAATGGGGAGTGACAGGAGCGACTTTTGTTCGCCCTCCTAAATCTCAAACCAGAAATAACCTCAAGTCTATAACTTTTGTCTATGATGGTACTGATTCGGGGTCTTCTTACAAATCCGAATTGCTATCAAATAAAACCCTTGATGTGGAATTTTTAGACTCAGACATTTATGTCAATAGGGGTTCAATTGCGATGGCAACGGCTGACGGTCATACTTTCTATCAACTTTATAATGATGGTAAAGGGACTGCTTCTTTAAATCAAACAGTAGCGTATGGCGATGGTCGCTTTCAATGGACAAAGCTAAATCCTGACAGCAGATTGGGTAGGAGTACAATCGGTTTGGCAACTGCTGATGGCAACACTTTTTATGTCTTAGATAATGATGGTGTTGGCTCGGCTGCTTTATATGAGGCTGTGTTAAAAGACAATGGTACTTTCGACTGGAAGTTACTTAACTCTGATAGTAAAGCGAGCAACAATACAATAGAATTTGCCACAACAGACGGCAAAACCTTTTATCAACTATACGATGACGGTAGTGGTACTGCTACTTTATACGAATCTGTCTTACAAGGAGATGGGACTTTTTCTTTCACTTTACTCGATTCTGATAGCGGACTGAGCAGAGACACTGTTGCTCATGCTATGTGGGAGAGTAAAATATCCCCTATCGACTTTTCTAAAACAAGTCCCAAATTTATTAGCGATAAAACTAGTCCTAATTCTGTTCCCGATGCTCAAGACGATGTTGCCACCACATCCATCGATAAAAGAGTCAAAATCAATGTCTTAAGTAACGATTTCGATCCTAACGGCGATTCTTTTATTTTACAGTCTTTTACCCAAGCCAGTAACGGCACAATCAAACGCCACAATAATGGGACTAGGGGAAATCGTTCCGATGACCGTCTGGTTTATATACCCGATAAAGGTTTTGCTGGTACGGATAGTTTCACTTATACGATTAAGGATAGTAATGGAGGTGTTGATACTGCCACAGTGACAGTCACAATTAACGATACCAAAGAAAACCAACTATTAGAAGGTGATGCAGACAATAATACTCTCGAAGGACTAGCAGGAAATGACACCCTTAAAGGTTACGCTGGCAATGATAATTTAGTGGGTGGTGCTGGTAACGACCGCGTATTTGGCAATGCTGGTAACGACCGAATCGATGGTAGCGATATTGATAATGGTGGTGCAAAAGAGTTTGATGTTCTTGGTGGAGGCGGAGGTAAAGATACTTTTGTCTTAGGAGACTCATGGGGTGCTTATTATATTGAAGATGGCAATAAAGACTATGCCAGAATTAATGATTTTGTCGATGGCAAAGATTCGATAGAGTTATTTGGTTCGAGAGAGGACTATCGCACTGAGGAGAAGAAGCTGTTCTTTAATGACGACGAACTAATTGCTGTGTTTAATAATAGTGCTAGCATCGATTTAAACAGTGATAGTTTCGTTTTTGTTTAGTTTGATTTTTCTGTTTCTAACACTTAAGCTCAATTCTGAAACATTATCAATTGAAAATTGAATAACTAATTTTACGCAAAACATTAGTTACTCAAAAAAATTTTGATAATAGAGCAATGCGCTGATAAACTAAATAGGGTCGGCACGAAAAAGTATTCTGTCAAGAAAAGTAACTCGTCATTGAGTAACTCGTCATTGAGTTTTACTCTACTAAATTGAATTTTTGCCTCAAAAATTTTGAATAAGTCCAAGATTTTTAACTATTAACCACTTATTTGCTTGCACTTTATTGCTTGATAAATACCTTGAAAGTATTGATTTAATTAGAGTTGAGATTTATTCAGTAAGCCCTAA
>CAYXWE010000731.1:0-2640 GCA_964468145.1 uncultured Pleurocapsa sp. | reverse complement strand
AAGCAAATATCGAGCAAAATTGGATACGATTGACATAAATAAACTAGTAATTGACTACTCAAATATATCCGTACTCAACCCCGAAAATACTAGTCCTTCGATCCCAGTTCTATACTTGAACCCCCTGCGATCGGGAGCTAAGAATTTTGAGTACACTTTCAATTATATTAATACGAACACCTCAAATCTTTATTTTTTGGGCAGTCTGATATTAGTTATATAAAATATAGGAAAATAATACTAGATATATAGCAATTTTATTTAATTGGCGATCTCTACTACAGCTAGATTTGCTGTTATTAGTTCTTTGTCCTTTGTCTTTTGTTCTTTGTCCTTCTAATGACTAATAACCGACAACTGTTTTCCTTTTTTGAAATAAGCACGACGATTACTTTATTGAGCAAAAACTAATGTATATTTTGGTTCTCAACGCAGGTTCTAGCAGTCAAAAAAGCTGTCTTTACAATTTAGAAAAATCCATCGTCGATACTCCTGCTAAACCATTATGGGAAGCTCATTTAGATTGGACAAAATCCCAAGACAAAGGAATATTGATTGTCAAAAGTCGAGGAATAAAACAAGAAATAGAAATAACAGCTAAAGATACATCATTACCAACTTTATTAAATACTTTGGTAACGGGAGAAACTAAAGTTTTAGAAAGTCTAGATCGGATCGATGTAGTGGGTCATCGGGTAGTACATGGAGGGGCGAAATACAGTCAGCCAACAGCGATCGCTCCCGAAGTCAAAAAGGCGATCGCCGATCTTATTCCCCTAGCACCCAATCATAATCCAGCCCATTTAGAAGGCATCGCAACTATCGAAACATTATTACCTGAAGTAAAGCAAGTAGCAGTGTTCGATACTGCTTTTCATACTACTATTCCCGAAGTAGCTAAAGTCTATCCCTTAACTTACGAGTGGTATCAAAAAGGCATCCAACGTTATGGTTTTCACGGTATTTCCCATCAATATTGTGCCAATCGTACCGCCCAAATTTTACAAAAACCTGTAGAATCTCTCAAAATTGTTACCTGTCATCTAGGAAATGGTTGTTCTCTTGCTGCTATTAAAAATGGTGTTTGTATCGATACCACTATGGGATTTTCTCCCTTAGAAGGTTTAATGATGGGGACTCGCTGCGGATCGATCGATCCCCAAATTCCCATTTACATGATGCAAGAATATGGTTTGACTGTGGAGGAAGTTAATCGAGTACTCAATAAAGAATCGGGTTTAAAAGGAGTATCTGGTATATCCGCCGATTTGCGCAATATTTTGATGGCAATAGATGAGGGCAATACTCAAGCAAAATTAGCCTTTGATGTTTATATCCATTATCTACAAAAATCTATTGGTGCGATGGTAGCTAGCCTTAATGGATTGGATGTTTTAGTGTTTACCGCAGGAGTTGGGGAAAATTCGCCTATTGTGCGAGAAAAAACCTGTAAGGGTTTGTCTTATCTCGGTTTAGAGCTAGATTATACCAAAAACAGCAATTCTTCCATCGACGAGAATATTGCGACAAAAAGCTCGTTACCAGTATTAATCGTTAACACCCAGGAAGACTGGGCGATCGCTCTTAGTTCCATGACTGTTTTATAACTACTCAAATATATCCGTACTCGACTCAAAAAATACTCGTACCCCGATCCAAGTTCGACCCCGCAACGCTCTTTAGTCAAAGGCTGTGGATTTTGAGTACGCCTTTAACTATATTAATGCAAACTCCTCAAATCCTTATTTTTCGGACAGTCTGGTATTAGTTAGTCATTGGTCATTGGTTATTGGAAGAATAAAAATTAAATATCATGACAACCCAACCTATTTCTAACGAAGTCGCCCTCAGAATTGCTTTAGCAGCCAAAGTATTACCCGATGTATCTATTGGAGATTTGATCGAAGCTTTACAAACCAATCTCGACTATGAAATTACCGAAGAATCTCTCAACAAACTTACAGTTACTCAATTAAAAAGATCTTTTGGCAATATTTACGAAGTTGATAGCGAGTGGGAAGGCGAAGATGCAGACAATAGCGATATTACCGCATTCAAAGAAGCGGTACAGATCCTGTGGGGTGAGAAAAAACGCTGCGATCTAGAATTGCCCATCAAACCTTATAAAGAAGGAGATATGCCCAATTCAATTAGAATTGCTGTCGCTTCTAATACGGGAGAACAATTAGACGGACACTTCGGTTCTTGTCATCGTTATTTAATTTATCAACTATCGGCAGATGAAATTAGATTAATTGATGTTCGTTCCGCCCTCGAAGCCGATCTTGCGGTCGAAAAAAATACTTACCGAGTCAATTTGATTAGAGATTGTCCCGTGCTTTATATCATGTCTATCGGAGGGCCTGCTGCTGCTAAGGTCATTCAGGCTTATATCTATCCGATGAAAGTATCCCAGGGTGGTTCGGCAAGAGAAATTTTAGCAGATTTGCAAAAAGCGATCTCTACTTCTCCTCCTCCCTGGTTAGCCAAAATTTTAGGTGTTGGAACGGGTAAAAGGGTAAAAAATTATCACGCGGTTAACTAGTCATTAATCATTAGTCATTAGTCATTAGTCATTAGTCATTAGTCATTAGTCGTTAGTCATTAGTCATTAGTCATTAGTCATTAGTCGTTAGTCGT
>CAYXWE010000730.1:0-2648 GCA_964468145.1 uncultured Pleurocapsa sp. | reverse complement strand
AAACAGCTAGACTCAGTAGACCGCAGTTTTTCTCTTGGAGGAGGGATTCGCGCCTGTCACAATGGAGGCTGGAGTTTTGTTACCTTTAATGGTCTCAAAGAGCTTAAAACAAGAATTGAAGAAGCTATTTCTCAAGCCAAACTAGTAGGAAAAGAAGAAACGCAGCTAGCAGCAGTCGAACCGATTGAAGATTTTGTCCCCGAAAAAATCAAGCGCGATCCTCGCAGGGTATCTTTGCAAGACAAACGCCAACTTTTAGAAGCTTATAACGAAATCCTGTTAAACTTCGATCCGCGCATCCAAACTACTATGGCAAGTATCGGCGATCGCTTTGCCACCAAAACCTTTATTAACTCTACTGGTAGCTGCATTGTCCAAGAAAGATTGGATATCAACGGAAGATTTGCTGCGATCGCTCGTGGCGAAGACGGTGTGGTGCGCCAAGGATTTGAATCTGTCCATTCCCGCAACGATTTTGATGTCTTAGTGGGCATTGAAGACCGCGTTAGGGGGGCAGCAGAGCGAGCAGTTAGGCAATTAGAAGCCAAATCGGTTAAAGGCGGTCAATATACTGTCATTCTCGATCCTTATCTATCTGGGGTGTTTATTCACGAAGCTTTTGGACATCTATCCGAAGCAGATTTCGTTTACGAAAATCCCAAAATGCAGGAGTTATTAACTTTAGGCAAACCCATGGGTATCGAACAGCTAAACGTGATTGACGATGCCACCATGGAAAACCTACCAGGATCGATGAAGTACGACGATGAAGGCGTACCAGGACAGCGCAAGTATCTCATTAAAAACGGAGTCTTGACAGAACGTTTGCACTCCCGCGAGACAGCAGGAAAAATGACCGAAGCACCTACAGGCAATGCTAGAGCAATTCGCGCCAACTATCCTCCCATTGTCCGCATGACCAATACTGCGATCGAACCAGGCGATACTCCCCTAGAAGAAATGTTTGAAGGGATAAAAGAAGGAGTCTATGCGGTGAGAATGTTAGGAGGACAAACCAACGGCGAAATGTTTACTTTTGCAGCAGCCGAAGGATACATGATTCGCGATGGCAAAATTGCCGAACCTGTTAGTGACGTTACTTTGTCAGGAAATGTCTTTCAAACTTTACAAGATATAGATGCTATCAGTAGCGATACTCTCTACACCAATGGCGGATGTGGTAAAGGCGGTCAAATGCCTCTACCCGTTAGCGTTGGCGGCCCTCATATTCGCATTAAAAATGTAGTTGTTGGCGGAAGATAATCAAAGATTAATGGACAGTCGACGATTAATAATCAATAACTAAACCATAGCAATCGGTCACTATTTGTGAAAATAAGAATGACTAATAAACTTATGCGCATAAATCATTCCCTTAGTGTATGCGATCGCGCCCGTAATTAATTTTGCCTAGGTACTTATAATCATTCTAATTAATTTCCTCAGTGACCAAAGACAAAGAACAAATGACATTCAAAACCAACAATTTTTCACAGCTAGGATAACATTGCCATAACAGATCCTCCATAACAATCAACCATTACCAAAAATGTACAAAGTCAGCCTGATCCAAGCACAGTCTTACGAATTAAAAGAATTAAAATCCCGCATTGAATATCTATTAGAACCCTTAGGGGGAATGGCAGCCATAGTCAGTCAAGGCGATAAGCCTAACGGCATAGCTGCGCCACGGGTTTTATTAAAACCTAATTTACTTACGGGCAGTCGTCCTACCAAAGAATGTATTACTCGTCCTGAAATAGTCTATTGTGTCGCTCAATTAGTCAAAGAAGCTGGCGGGAAGCCCTTTTTAGGCGATAGCCCCGCGTTTGGTAGTGCCAAAGGAGTAGCCCAGGCTAATGGCTATTTGCCCCTGTGCGAAGAATTAGATCTAGAGATTATTGAATTTAAGGGTCAACGTTATGCTACTGAAAACGAAAATCTGCAGCATTTGCGTCTTGCCAAAGAAGCCATGAATGCAGATGTCATAATTAATTTACCTAAAATAAAATCCCATAGCCAGTTAACCATGACCATGGGGGTGAAAAATCTCTTTGGTTGCGTACCAGGAAAAATGAAAGCTTGGTGGCATATGGAGGCGGGTAAAGACGCTAACCGCTTTGGAGAAATGCTAGTAGAAACAGCCAAGGCGATCTCTCCCAATCTGACAATTATTGATGGCATTATCGGTCATGAAGGAAATGGCCCTAGTAATGGCGAACCAAAACAATTAGGGGTTTTGGGCGCATCGACCGATGTTTTTGCTTTGGATCGGGCAGTAATTGATATCCTGAATGTCGATCCTTTGCTTGTCCCTACTTTATCCGCCCAGTTCCAACAAGGATACTGTAGCCGACTCGACCAAATCGAATTTCCCTATCTCAAACCAGCCGACTTACAAATATCGGACTGGAAATTACCCGATGCTTTAGTGCCGATTGACTTTGGGCTGCCTCGCGTCTTGCGATCGACCTTTAAAAACTTTTATATACGTTTGATTAAAGAACCAATGAAAACCTACGGCAAAATTCAGTAATCTTAATATCTTTTTTGTATCGCTAGTAGGTAGTAAAACCAGAGCCTACATTCTATTCTCCCAACGCAGACCCTGGAAATGTTCGAGAAGTATCTTTGATAATAGTAAGATC
>CAYXWE010000729.1:0-2660 GCA_964468145.1 uncultured Pleurocapsa sp. | reverse complement strand
TTTTTATCTCGCGCAAAGTCGCAAAGACGATCCCCCCTAACCCCCCTTAAAAAGGTAGGGCTGTTTCATTCTCTCAAAAAGAGATGCGATCGCGAATGAAATAATGATCGAACCCAGTTAATGGCAAAAAGAAAGCAATAATGGTAGATTATTGCTCATATAATCTAACGCCTCTGTCAACGAATCAAAACCGTGGACTCTTAATAGGTTTATTACCCAACTTTTGATTAAAGAAATATTAGTCGATGCTTTTCCTAGAAGAGTCGGGCTGGTGTCTTCTTTGGTGATAACATCTTTAACCCAATGAAGACGGTTCTCAATGTTCCAATGTCGTTGAATGCCCAGAGGAATAAGTGAAGAAGTAGGTGGCAAAGAACTAATGTAATAAGTCGCCGAATCTGATTTGTAATCGCGATCGCCTCTTGTTCCCGAACGAAAAATTTTAATCACGCTACGAACTCCTATCCAATGAGAATCAATATTTGATGGAGGAGAAAATACTTCTACAACTCTATGTATGACACGATTTCGCGTCTTTTCAGTTTGTTGAAAACAACGAATTGGCTCTGTGTTGATAGTTTGAAAATCAATTTGCCGATGAAGTATTTTTTGATTTCTTTTAACCACAATCAAGTAGTTGTTACCATCATTGACGATCGCATTAACGGTTTTTTTTGACAATGTAGAGCATCCATCGTGAACACTACTCCTTTTAAATCCAGCAATTCTAACAAGTTTTGCACGGCCACAATCTCACTCTGTTGCTTGTTTTCCATCACTTTTATGCCCACAATTTCTCCACGTTCATGAGTAAAAGCCGAAACCATCATCACAAAATTTTGCTGCTTACCATGACAGTCATGAACTGTATTTTTTAGGCTTTTGCCGTCAATTGCAATCCATTGACCTCGATCATTATTAGTGTATTGTGATGCCCAGTTATTAAAAACCTGAGTTAGTGCCTCATAGTCTAAGGTCATCATCACCCTTCTAATTGTTGAATAAGAGGGAACTCTCGCTTGTGGAATTTTGAACGTTTCAATTAATTGACGGCGATGTCGTTCGACAAATCTGCCCAAACCTCGATATCCCCAACAACCACTCATGATTCCTAAAATTATTATCAGTAAAATCAGCCATAACGGATGCCTTCTCCCACTCGCTTTACGCTCATCGGGTATTTGTTTGAGATAGTCAATTAAGCTGCGATCTAGGTTTTTTGAGGTCATCAAACGGTTAAACTAAGGGTTAAACATTAATTTAACCCACTTTAGCTTGAGAATGAAACAGCCCTACCTTTTCCAAGGGGGGTTGGGGGGGATCGAAAGTCCCCAAACCTTACAAAAATCCATGGTAGAGACGTGTCAGCGACACGTCTCTACGGGGTTTGTATCGCTATGTGTTCAATTTAACTCCTAATTACCCAAAATCCTTATTATTAATTTAAAACTTTCAAAAAAAGTACTTCAATGTATATCAATTTAAAATCGCTTTTATATTCACCTATAGTTCTTATCGCTTGTCTCGTTCCCACAAATACTCAAGCTCAAATAACTCCCGATAACACGTTAGGAACAGAAAACTCCATAATCAATCAAGACACTATTAACGACATTCCCAGCGACAGAATAGATGGTGGTGCGACAAGGGGAGCAAATCTCTTTCACAGTTTCCAAGACTTTAATATTAATGCTGGAAGAGGTGCTTATTTTTCTAACCCTACAGGAATTGAAAACATATTTAGTCGCGTTACGGGAAACAACATATCTAACATAAATGGAGTGTTAGGAGTATTAGGCGATGCGAATTTTTTTCTAATCAATCCCAACGGAATTTTATTCGGAGAAAGTGCTTCTTTAGATATCAGAGGTTCGTTTTTTGCCAGTACTGCTGATAGTTTATTATTTGATAATAACTTTGAATTTAGCGCGAGCAACCCCACCGCACCACCTTTACTTGATATAAATATTCCTATTGGAGCAAATTTTAGAGATAATCCAGGGGACGTTGTTAATAATAGTCTCGGTTTATCCGTCAATCCAGCAGAAAATATTTCCTTACTTGGAGGAAATATCAGTTTTAATGGCGGAAGAATTTTTTCACCAGAAGCTAACCTTAAACTCGGAGGATTAACTGAAGCGGGAACAGTAACTATAAATGAAGATAGTAGTTTGACTTTTCCTAAAAATGTAGAACAAGGAAATATTTCCTTTAGTAATAATTCGAGCATCGTTATTCCTGGCGATGGTAGTGGGTCGATAACTATTAAAGGAGAAAATTTAACTCTTACAGAAAATAGTAGTTTGATTGTCGGAATTAACTCCGATTCAATTAATCCTGAAGTCAAACCAGGAGATATAAATATTGATATTAATAACAAAACCAACTTATTAGGGAATAGTTACATCGTCAATTTAATTAGAGGAAATGCAATACAAGGAGGCGATATTAATCTTGTCACAAATGCTCTAACATTAAACAATGGTTCTCTTATTGGAAATCGAACTCTTGGTAGTGGAAATTCTGGCTCGATTACAATCGAAGCTAACGATATTATTTTAAATGGCAATGGAACTGGAATTATTAGTGGAATTGATGAAAATGCGGTAGGTAATAGTGATGAAATTAAGATAAATACTAATTCCTTAAGTTTAACCGAT
>CAYXWE010000728.1:0-2665 GCA_964468145.1 uncultured Pleurocapsa sp. | reverse complement strand
TAAAGATTTTCTGGCTCTTGCACCTCAAGCGACTGTAGTTGCAGCCAAGATGGCGATTAAGTTTCTCAAAGATTTGGTGCATCAGCCTTTTACCACCCAAGTCATTAAAAACGGCGAACAGATAGATCTGGGTCGAGGGCATGTAATTGAGTTTGTCAATGCACCCAATTTACATTGGCCAGATACAATTTTCAGTTACGATCGCGCATCTGGGATTTTATTTACCTGCGATGCCTTTGGAATGCACTACTGTTCTCAGGCTACCTTTGATGAAGACCTCAAGGCGATCGAAAAAGACTACCGTTTTTATTATGATTGTTTGATGGGGCCAAACGCTCGCTCTGTACTCTCTGCCATGAAGCGGATGGACAAGCTAGGAGAAATCAAGATCGTAGCTAACGGACATGGCCCATTATTGCGTCACAATCTCAACGAATTATTAGAACGCTATCGTAATTGGAGCGAGTCCCAAACCAAGGCGGATAAGAGCGTCGCGGTATTTTACATTTCCGATTATGGCTATAGCGATCGCCTGAGTCAAGCGGTGGCTAAAGGAATTACCAAAACTGGCGTGGCAGTAGAAATGGTAGATTTGCGTTCTGCCGATAGCACCGAAGTCCATGAGATAGTCAATCGTTCTGTGGGCATCGTTTTGGGGATGCCTCCTAGTAATGGCAAGCAGGAAGATATTGTGACCAATATGGGTACAGTATTGGCTGCTGCTAAAGAAAAGCAGTTGATTGGGATGTTTGAATCTTATGGCGATGATGACGAACCTATTGACCCTTTGATGACCAAGTTTCGCGAAGCGGGTTTGAAACCAGGATTTCCTGCAATTAAGCTCAAAGATACCCCTACCGAAGCTGACTATCAGGTATGCGAAGAGTCGGGAACTGATTTGGGACAATTCCTAACTCGTAAAGACTTAGTCAAACAAATGAAGTCTCTCGATAGCGACCTCGATAAAGCAATGGGTCGTCTCAGTGGGGGTTTATATATAATCACCGCCACCAAAGGAGATGTCAGCAGTGCGATGTTAGCTTCTTGGGTATCCCAGGCTAGTTTTGAGCCACCAGGATTGACGATCGCTGTAGCCAAAGATCGGGCGATCGAATCGCTGATGCAGGTAGGCGATCGCTTTATTTTGAATATTCTTGAAGAAGGTAAATATCAAAGTCTCATGAAGCACTTCCTGAAGCGATTTAAACCAGGTGCGGATCGCTTTGCAGGTATCAAGACTCAAACCGCCAATAACGGTTCGCCTATCCTAGGCGATGCTTTAGCATATTTAGAATGTGAAGTATCTAGCCGTATGGAATGTAGCGATCACTGGATTGTATACAGCAAAGTCGATTTAGGTCGAGTTTCCAACCCCGACGGTTTGACAGCAGTTCATCACCGCAAAGTAGGAAATCATTACTAAAGCTACACACTGTAGACCATAAACAAATGTTCGAGCGTTCTCACCTCTGTATTTTAGAGGTGAGATTTTTTTTACTTATTATTTTTATTAACCGCAGAGGACAACTCCGCATATAAATTCTTAAGGAAACACGGACGGCTAAAATGGAGGAACGACCCCGCGCACGTTTCACGCGCGGTCAGAACGCGTTCCGATGAGGCAACCTCGTAAAAGATCGTCCTCTGGAGAGGAGGACGCAGAGGGATTTGACTGCTGAATATTCTAGTTTTTCTGTTCTTTTATAAAGATAAGTTTAAAGTGCTTCGTTCTTTCTTAACCCGAACTCAGGTTAATTACATTTTGGCAATTAGTTGGGTTACTCTTTCTTTTATTTCGTCTCGGACTCGATTAAAAGTTTCTCGCGGTTGTCCGTCAGGATCTTCTAGCTCCCAGTCTTCAAATACTTCTTGTGTTACCCATTCAGGGGGCAAACTCGTGCCACAACCGCACATAGAAATGACCGCATCGTAATTATCCGCATCAAAATTACTCAAAGCATCAGAGGTTTGATTGGTAATATCAATATCAATTTCTGACATCACCTCTATAGCGGTAGGATGAACGCGACTAGCTTCTAAACCAGAAGAGGTAACTTCTATTTTGTCTTTGCCCAATACTCTGGCAAAGCCTTCTGCCATTTGTGAACGGCAGGAGTTACGACGGCAAACAAACATAACTTTTTTCATCAATCTAACTATAGTTATTGATTTCTAAACAAAAACTCGATGCTGTAAAGAAGGCATTTGTTGCCTTACTTGATGCAAGCGATGGGGATTAATTTCGGCTACCGCTACTCCTGGAGCATTTCCGGCATCGGCTAAAATGACTCCCCAAGGGTCAATAATCATGGCATGACCGTGAGTATAGCGACGTTCGTAATGGTTTCCTGTTTGAGCGGGGGCAATAACATAACAGGTATTTTCGATCGCCCTTGCCTGTAATAGTACCTGCCAGTGGTCTTTTCCTGTAAAGGCGGTAAAGGCAGCAGGGATAAACAAAACGTCTGCACCCTGGCGGGATAGACGGCGATATAATTCTGGAAAACGGACATCATAACAGATGGATAATCCTAACTTACCCAAAGTCTCTGAGTGATAAATTGGCGGAATAGTTTTTCCTGCCATTACGGTACTAGATTCTTGATAGGTATTGCCGTCAGGGACATCTACATCGAATAAATGAACCTTTTGGTAGTGAGCTACC
>CAYXWE010000727.1:0-2667 GCA_964468145.1 uncultured Pleurocapsa sp. | reverse complement strand
CATGGATGGAAAGTATATGTAGCCCAGCAACTAGAAGAAGTACTGGGTTTGATTCAAGTTTCTTCTCTCAATAGTACTCGCAGTGCTTGGAGAGTAGAACGAGTTTTGCTAAATAGTAACTCTTCTCAGCTAGAGCTACTGAAAACTCAAAAAAAAATTGGTTCGCAACTGTTGCGCCATTGCCTGCAAAACATCTGGGAAGCACGCACCTGGATACTAGAAGTTAATGTAAATGAAAAAAATCATTTAGCTCTTTACCGAGAAAATGGCTTCCAGCCTCTAGCTCAAATGACCTACTGGCAAATTTCTGCAGAATCGATCGACGAGCTAGCACAACAAGATCCAGATTTACCCAATTTTCTCCCCGTTAGTAATGCAGACGCTCCGCTACTATATCAACTAGACTGCGTATCGATGCCTCCCCTATTGCGTCAGGTATTCGATCGCCATGTAGAAGATTTTAAATCTAACTTAATTCAAAACTCCGTCAGTCAGATTCGTCAGTGGTTGAATAGCACAGATGTAATTAGCGGTTATGTTTTTGAGCCTCAACGCAAAGCAGCCATCGGCTATTTTAGACTAGAAATATCTAAAGATGGTTCTCGCCCCCATCGAGCGCAATTAACAGTAAATCCAGCCTATACCTGGCTTTATCCCAAGTTGACCGTCCAAATGGCGCAAATCGTGCAAAAGTCCTTAGATAATCATTATAGTTTAGCCAGCGATCGCCAACTGTATTCCCAACCCTTAGAAATAGTCTCCGCTGATTATCAGCCAGAAAGGGAAGAATATTTTAATAAAATTGGAGCAACTTCTGTAGAGCATACTCTTTTGATGTCTCGCTCTGTATGGCACAAAATTAAAGAAGCTAAACCCCTAGAAGGATTGCAGTTATCTGATATGTTCCCTGGCCTAAAACCCGTTCGCGCCCCTATCCCTTCGCGTATATCCTGGCTCAAGTCTCTATCTAGTTCTTATCAAAATATTGTCAGACAGAAGCACATTTTTTCTTCTAAATCCAACCAGTTCGTCACGGTAAAAAAAGAGACTTCTGGAGAGTCTTTTAAACCTCCCAATAGTGGTTTAGTGTAATTTATACTGAATCTATTAATTACAGCTAAATGGGATGAAAAGAGTTGCAGCTTTAGGTTTAGATGTTGGTAGAAAACGCATGGGCGTTGCGGGATGCGATGGTACTGGTTTAATTGCCACGGGCTTGACTACTATTTATCGAACCTCCTTGAGAGAAGACATCAAACAGCTACAAGATATTATTCAAGAACGAGCAGTAGAGATATTAGTGGTTGGGATGCCCTATACTCTAGATGGCAACATAGGTTCTCAAGCCAAACGAGTAGAAAAATTTGGCAATACCATAGCTAGAATTTTAGAGCTTCCCATCGAATATGTTGACGAGCGATTGACTTCTGTAGAAGCAGAAGCCAGACTCAAAGCGAGCAAAAAATTTTCTACCCGCGATAAGGGTGCAATAGACTGTCAAGCAGCAGCAATTATTCTGCAACAATGGTTAGATACGCGACGTAAATAAGCTAATTAAGACCAATTATTGCTATATACGCCTAATGCGAATTAATTTCGTTCTATTTTACTGGTTTATAGCTTTTAGCTCTTAGCTCTTAGCTCTTAGCTCTAGAGAAAAATTATCAGAAGCACCTATTATTTTTCTTAGAGATTTTGCTGCTCCTCTAGCTGGGATATTTGGCGATCGCCAACAAGATCGATCTCCAAAAATTACAGTATTTACAGAATTTTTGGGAGTCAATTCTTTTATGGTCAAAATTAAAACTAATGCCTACAAAGAAAAACTCAAGCGATCGTTTCAAGATGATTGGGAGAACTATTGGGAATAGCCAAATTTCTCGATACTCAGTTTAGCTCAGTTTTTCAATTCGAGATGAAATTGCGCCTGGTTGTCTTGCAAGTAATTCCGCAATTTCTTTAATAGTCAAATTTCGTTCCAGATAGCTTTTTAATAAATTATCTTCTACTTCTGTCCATTTTTCATAAGCCCTCGGATATTGCTTTCTAATCTCGTCAATTTTATAGGCTTGTTGTAATTTATTCCATCCCAGTAACTTAACGCTGTGAGAGAAATTAAGATAAAACTCCTGAAAATCAGACTCGGTGATTTCTATTTGTTTGTCTCCCTGTATTATGGTCAAGCATTTTTCATCATTTGCTAATGAAGATATCTCAAAATTATATTTTGTCAGAGGATCTGTCTGTTGAACTTCTGGTGGAGATTGGCGATCGCTTTCTCGCTCTGCGATCGCATCGCTATTTTTGATTAATTGTTCGATCTTTTGTTGAAAATCAGTTTCCCACGAAGTTTGACTGTTTCGACTAGATAATTTTCTAATAACTTTGTTTTTAAGTTGTCTTACTCGTTCGTGACTGATGTTTAATTCTATTCCTAACTCTCTTAGAGTCAATTGGCGATCGCCTGACAAGCCATAGAGAAGATTGATAATATAAAATCCTCTTTTACCGTCTCGAAAATCAGCCATGTTTTCTTCTAAAACATGGAGAAAAATTTTAACTGTATCGGGTAAAAACTGAGAATTAATTAGCCGAATACTTTCATCAGTAAAGTTTAACTGAGCAAGCAAATAGCTCAACCGCATATCTTGTTGATAAATATCCGAT
>CAYXWE010000726.1:0-2669 GCA_964468145.1 uncultured Pleurocapsa sp. | reverse complement strand
GATATTCTTTTTCAAGAATTTAGATATTAATTCTAGTTTTCAAGGCAATACTTTATTTGAGGAGGTATATTTTGAATAGTAGTGTATTTACTTTTCATAACTTGCCCAGCTATGTAACCTACAAACTTTTCGGTGAGTATTTATTCGTAGTCACTTTAAAGTTAGTTTTGCTAAAAACTAATAGCCAGTTAACTGCTATGCAGCTACATATTTACTCCTGCTCGTCAATTTTTATGCTCATAAATTAGTTTACCGTATATAGCTTATCATTATCGACCGTAAAAATGTAAAGTTTTTTAAATTTTAATTAATTGTCGTCATTAAAAAAATTTTCAGTCGAACCTTCTTTGACTTAAACTAAGTTGGAGTCCAAGCAATAGATTTCTTGCATAAATCATTCCCTTAGCGGATGTGATGACTTTTGCCGAAGAACAAAGGATAAAAAAACCATAAACTTTAGATTGTTAGAATTATCCATGCAAGATATCTAATGTTTCGTCGATTTTTTTTAGCAGCTAATCGATAAGACATTTGACAACGTGAGGAGAAAAAGCGTGAATTTCGAGTTCTTTTATGCCTTAGCGTTATTTGTTTTGCTATCGCAGATAGTAGCGGGGGCAATTTTATTATCTCGTTTACTCAAGGGAGCAAACAGGCGATCGCCCTTAATGCCTCAGATGGCTCATCCCAATCTTATGGGAAAAGTAAGTGTTGTTATACCTACCCTCAATGAAGCAGAACGTATTAGCCCCTGTTTGGCCGGTTTGAGTCGCCAAAGTTATGAACTACGAGAAGTAATAGTGGTAGACAGTAATTCTGTTGATGGTACAGCAGATTTAGTTATGGCTGCTCAAAAAAACGATCCTCGGTTTAGAGTGATGACAGACGATCCTCTTCCTGCTGGCTGGGTTGGTCGTCCTTGGGCTTTGCATACAGGATATCTAAATATGTCCTCACAAAGCGAATGGTTTTTGGGAATTGATGCAGATACTGAACCTCAACCAGGATTAATTGCTAGTATGGTGCGGGTTGCCGAAGCAGAAGGCTACGACATGATTTCTCTAGCCCCCCAGTTTATCTTGCGATATTCTGGAGAATGGTGTTTGCAGCCTGCTTTGCTGATGACTTTATTGTTTCGTTTTGAATCTGCAGGAGTTGATGCAGGTAATCCCAGTCGAGTAATGGCAAACGGACAGTGTTTTTTATGTCGTCGTTCGGTCTTAGCCAAAATTAATGGTTATACAACTGCTGCTGGTTCATTTTGTGATGATGTTACCCTAGCTAGAAATATTGCCCAGGCGGGTTATAAAGTGGGATTCTTTGATGGCTCAAAGGTAATTAAAGTCAGGATGTATGAGGGAGCAAAAGAAACCTGGAACGAATGGGGGCGATCGCTCGACCTCAAAGATGCTGCTGACACCTCTCAAGTATGGGGAGATTTGTTATTTTTAGTCTGTATTCAGGCTTTGCCTTTGCCATTGCTGCTGTTGAGTGGTTGTTTGTTGTATTTTGGCAACAGCTACCCCATAATAATCTCAATTTTTAGTTTAAACGCTTTTTTGATTTTATTGCGTTACGGAATGTTAATAGCGATCGCCCCCTCTTATGCTGGATCTTCTTTTTGGTTTTGGTTATCTCCCCTAGCCGATATTCCTGCAGTCTTGCGTATCTTTTTATCTTCTCTCAAGAAGCCAACGAAATGGCGAGGAAGAAGTTATCAGTGAGCAGTTAAATAAATATAGGGACGATTCGCCAGTCGCCCCTATATTTATTTAATGAATTTAACTAATGAATACCTACTGAGCTACAGAAGCAATGTGGAAGGTTTTGGCTTGAGGCAAAGATTCTCCTTGAGATTTGGATGATTCAATTAAAGTAGCCAACATTTTTTTCGCATTAGCCAAAGCCTGTTCGTAAGACTCTCCACTGGTATTTTTGTTGTTCCATTCTGGGAGGCTGGCAACGAAGCAATTATCTTTTTGCGACCATTGGATAACTATAGAATAATTATTATTCATAATGAAATTACTCCCAACAATAAACTAAAGGATGTTTAACTATCTTCTCTGTTATAACCTCTCTAGTTTCAGTCACCCACCCCAATCGATTAAGGCAAGTCGGGCAGTAATTGTACGGGAACATAGATCGTCGATCGCGCCTTCTGCCGAAGGACGAAATTTCAGTCAAATTAAAATAAAAACATCAAAATGAAAAGGTTACTCGTAACAGGTGCTAGTGGTTTTTTGGGTTGGAATTTATGTCAAATCGCTAGGGTAAATTGGCAGGTATACGGAACATACTATAGTCAAAAAATTGAGATACCTGGAGTAAGTTTGCTCAAACTAGATCTAAGACATTACAAGGCGATCGCCGAGGGTTTTAAAACAATTAAACCCGATGCAGTAATTCATGCTGCTGCAGCTTCCAAGCCAAATTTTTGTCAAACTCATCCCCAAGAATCTTATAAAATTAATGTTACCGCATCCCTAAATATTGCTCGTTTGTGTCAAGAATATAAAATTCACTGCGCTTTTACATCTACCGATTTAGTTTTTGATGGTCAAAATCCTCTTTATACTGAAACCAGTCCCGTTTCACCTATTTGTTATTACGGCGAACAAAAAGTAGTTGCCGAAGAAAAAATGAGCGAAATTACTGATGCGATCGCT
>CAYXWE010000725.1:0-2671 GCA_964468145.1 uncultured Pleurocapsa sp. | reverse complement strand
GCCAGAAAGAAGCACAGGAGCAAGCTTACGCAGATGCATCTACTTCTGGATCGCGAGTGTTTCTATGTCATGTTTACCAACAAGGGGGACGAAATCATTTAGTATTTTCTTTGCCTTGCAATTTACTTTTGGAATTTGGAAAATTACAGAGCGCAGAGACGAAAAAAAATAAATCTAACGCAGAGGAAAAAATGAATCGCCCTCTAATGCGTCCTCATGTAAATGAAATTGCTAAGTATTTAATTAATACAACAAATTATGTACTTCCACCCTTTATATTTAATTGCAGCACGTCAATTAAAGTTTTTGCCTATGGCACAGGAGCAGTAAAATTCGGCTATGCAGTAATTCCTAGTAATGTAAAACTGTATGTTACCGATGGTCAACACAGACTAGAGGCAATTAGAAAGGCAATCGTAGAAAGACCATCTCTGGAAGATGATAGCGTTACGGTATTAGTGATTGAAGAAGACGATATCGACCAAATTCATCAAGATTTTGCCGATTGCGCTAAGACCAAAGCTATTCCTCCGGCATTATTAGCTGCATTTGATGTCAGTAACTTTTTATCAAAGTTAACTCGGAGAGTCTCTAAAGAATTAATCATATTTGATAAAAGGATAGACAAGATTTCTCGTACAGTTGGCAAAGATCCTAACTATATGTTTACGATGAGCCAACTTCGTATAGGCATGGCAGAATTTTTGTTTGGCTCATCCCGCAAGCAGGTTATTGAATCTCGCTCCAATCAGGAAGATGTTGAATGGGATAGTTTATTAGATGATGCAAAAGTCTTCTACGGGCTTTTTGCAGAAAACAATCAAACTTGGCAACAATTACTTAAACCTGCTTCTCAAACAGCCAACTTAGATTTGTACAGTTTGAGGCAGAAGAGAGTAGATTTTAACAGCGTTGGTTTTCAAGTAATTAATCGTGTCGGACATCATATATTTTTTGGCAAAGATTTTACAGAGTTAGAAAGAAGCAATTTAGTAAAGGCTCTGGCTAGTCTTGATTACAGACGTGATGCTCAACTGTGGGAAAATAATCTTGTAATTGATGATGGAAAAGGCGGGAAAAAAATTATTGCTCAAATAGCAGCTATCAATAAGGGATTTGAAGTTGCTGTTAAAGAAGTACAAAATTTAACTAATATTTCCCTCGATTGCTTAAAAGAGTAAGTCGATACTTCAAGAAAACGGAAGACAATTACTTACTCTTCCGTCTTCAGAAAACATGAATTATATAAAGATCGAACAATAAATAACGCGCTAGAATTTTTTCGCTGGCTACTAGTCTTTACTTAACGGCAAATTATTTTAATAATGACACAAACTCAGAATTCGAGATCGACTAATTCTTCACAACGCAATATTGCTGAATTAGTAGAAGAGGTGGATAAACTTACCCTTGAAATTCAAGAATTATATTCTCAGGATGAAATTCCCTGGATTATAGGAATATCTTGGGGGAAAGATAGTAGTTGTGTTTTGCAATTAATTTGGAATGCGATCGCAGCACTGCCAGTCGAAAAGCGAAAAAAACCTGTTTACGTCATTACTACCGATACATTGGTGGAAAATCCGATTGTTGCAGCCTGGGTAAAAACTTGTATGAGTCAGCTTAAGAAAGCAGCTCAAGATATGCAAATGCCTTTTCAACCAAATTTACTTCAACCTTTAGATCGAGAAACTTTTTGGGTTTGTTTAATGGGTAAAGGGTATCCTGCACCTAGAAGAGGATTTCGTTGGTGTACAGATCGCATGAAAATTACACCTGTTAATAATTTTATTCGCAATAAAATACGGGTCAAAGGAGAAGCTATTGTTGTACTAGGCACTCGCAAAGCAGAAAGCTCGACGAGAGCAGCAACTATGAAAAAACATGAAGCAGGAAGGTTTCGCGATCGCCTAAATCCTCATGCTAATTTTCCTAATTCTTTTGTCTATACTCCCATAGAAGATTGGGCAACTAATGAAGTTTGGATTTATTTGATGCAGTGGGACAATCCGTGGGGAGGCAATAATAAAAATTTGTTTGCAATGTATCGAGGAGCGACAGAAGATAATGAATGCCCATTAGTAGTCGATACATCAACCCCCAGTTGTGGTGATTCTCGCTTCGGTTGTTGGGTATGCACTATGGTAAGTAAAGACAAATCGATGGAAGCTATGATTCAAAATGATGAAGAGAAGGAGTGGTTGCAGCCTCTATTAGATATTCGCAATGACTTAGAAGTCAAAAACGATCGCCATCGTCGAGATTTCCGTCGCATTCATGGGTTAGTACAGTTATTTGAGCGTAGAAACAAAGAAGGCGAAACTTCAATTGAGCCTATCCCTGGCCCTTATACTAAAAAATGGCGAGAAAATTGGTTAAGACGGGTATTGTCTGCACAAGTGGAAGTGAGGCAAAATGCACCCCTTGAGTTTAAAGATATTGATTTAATTACTCCTGAAGAATTAAGCGAAATACGCAGGATTTGGTTAGAAGAGAAGCATGAGTTTGACGATAGTTTGCCTCGCATTTACCAAGAGGTAACGGGAGAAGTATTTAAAGATATTAGAATTGGTGCGGAGGAAAAAACAATTGGTAGCGATGAGGGGGAAATAGTAGAGGAAATATGCGAGTCGGAAATGCACCTGGAATTGATGTCTAAGTTATTGGATAC
>CAYXWE010000724.1:0-2675 GCA_964468145.1 uncultured Pleurocapsa sp. | reverse complement strand
ATACTCAATGGTACAGTCCCAATTATTTGCTTCAAGTAAGTTTTAAACTTATTTACTTTTACCTTGTTAGTCATTTTGCCTATCTATAAAACAGTTGTTAAACTCCATTAATACCGACGTAATACTTAAAAGCCTAGTTCCTCAAAATTTTGTCGGTGTTATAGGTCAATTATGGCAAATGGTCTCTTAAATTAGGCAAATTGCCAATTCAGCGATCGATCTAACTAAATATTTTCAACTCAAATTTCCCTAAAAACAAAAAAAAGGAGTCGATCTTAAATATAGGTGGTGGTTAGTTACTTACAATTAATTAACCCACTACGCTGCCGACTCTTATGTATTTTAGGCGGTTGCTCTTTCTTTAGAAGGCAATGTTTGTTCGCTACTGGGTAATTCTAAACAATATCCCGCACCATAGACAGTTTTAATATAGCTAGGATGACGCGGATCGGGTTCTAGTTTTGTTCTGAGGTGACGAATATGAACTCTAATAGTCTCAATATCGTCGTCTGGATCGTAGCCCCAAACTTCTTTGAGAATTTCTGGAGGTGCAACGGTTTGTCCGTGACGCTGCAGTAAACAGTGAAGTAATTCAAATTCTAAATGAGTTAATTTGACAGTTTTTTCAAACCAAATTGCCTCAAAACGTTCGGGAATTAAAGTTAAAGGACCAAAACTTAGGATCTCCGAATGTTTAGCAGCTTGAGGTATACGATCTGTACGGCGCAATAAAGCTCTAACCCGCGCCAGCATTTCTTCTACTTCAAAGGGTTTCGTTAAATAGTCATCTGCACCTGCATTAAAGCCTTCCACCTTATCTTGAGTTTGACCCAAAGCAGTTAACATTAATACAGGGATATCGGAAGTGCGATCGTCACGACGTAATCTTTGGCAAACGGTAAAACCGTCAACCTTGGGTAACATCAGATCGAGCATAACAAGATCGGGTTGCAGTTGTACTGCCAAAGCTTGACCTTTTACCCCATCTTCTGCCTGATTGACATCGTAACCAGCCATCTCTAAATTGATCGAGACTAGTTCTGAGATTGCGGGATCGTCATCAATTACAAGTATTCTAGGCATATTAAATATACGGTTATTATTATGATTGGTAAAAAAACGCGATCGTGCCGAATTTTAGATTGAATATCGAAAATCCATGGCAATACAGTAAATACTGTACTGATTATAAGCAAAAATGCTCATAGTGTTTAAGTTATTTGTATTGTATTAAATTTTTCTAAAGTTAGAATACAAAGATCGCAGCAAGAGAAGTACCCACACAATCTGGATAATTGTCTCAGTCAATCAGAATCTTCGGACTCAGACATTCGTTTTATAATTGGGCAAGTTTGCACCAAACAATACAATAAAGCAATCTATTTGCTCTAAAACTGGTAATGAAAAATATTGAATATTGCCAAAAAAAGACGATGAGCTAAGATTGCAAATATAATCACTAGACTCCGATCGATTTTATAGCCAGTGCCATGTAATACAATAACTAATAATTTTATTTTAATTGACCTTCTACATCCTACAGTCGGTATAACTATTGCAATTTACTCTATTTATTTTTGCCTGCCTACAATTATCGTCAGATGGAAAAAAAAAATTTTCCCATCGATAATATTCCCTATCTAGAAACTCAATAGTATTTTGGAGCTTTATAGTGAGGCGATCGCAGGATTTACACCCTCGTGGCTACGGTTATGCGAAGTAGTATCCTTTGGGAAAACGCCTTCGGCGGTCAAAAACTATATTTCAAGGAAAATGCAGTATGCTCATCTGTCCTCAGTGTGAATTTGAAAATCCAGAAGCTAATAAATATTGCCAAAGTTGTGGAATTTCTTTGACAGATAAAGTTTGTCGTCAATGCCAAGCAAATATTCCCATCACAGCAAAAATCTGTAGCTTCTGCGGTACAGATAATCACACTATACTGTGGGCAATTATTTCTCAAAAAAAGGATGTCGAAGACATTAATAATTTGGCAAAATCTGATTCAGCAGATTTAGAGCCAGAGAAAGCCACCGAGCGATCGCCAAAAATAGAAATAAGAGACTTGTCAAATTTCTTTGTGGAAAAAGAAATTAAAGCAACTCCCATCATAGAAATTGAATCAAAAAATCCTGACAGTATAAATCGCTATGCTATTGTCCAAATGCCTGGTGCAGAACAATATTTGCAGTCGAGCCACCTTGGCACAGAAGACAATTTTCTTCAGGGCAAAGTCATCGATCGATATCCCTTACAAAAATCTCATCTAGCTATTCTACAAAAACAGCAGATGGATATATTTGCCGAATTGAATCAAGAGCCAAACAATTCTTACTTATCTGTGACTCAATATTGGAATCTGGTAGGATTGCCGATTCACGCTCTGCCCTACCTCATGCTAGAAAAACATATTCCTAAAATTCCCCGAATCTATGATGCTTGGCAAGAGCAAGATCGTGGAGTAGTGCTGCTGCCAGATCGTTCTGAGTGGCAACTATTAACCGAACTATGGTCGCAACAAGAACTTCCAACACTGCAGATTATTTGGTTTTTAGATGAAATGGCAAAATTATGGCAACCCCTGCAAAAAGTTAGTTGCGCCACTAGTTTATTAGTTTATCAAAACTTACGCATAGATGAAGATCGTACTTTCTGTTTTCAGCGGTTATACATGG
>CAYXWE010000723.1:0-2676 GCA_964468145.1 uncultured Pleurocapsa sp. | reverse complement strand
ACTACCTCCTACAGTTTCTTGAAGTAGTTTTGTTCTTTTCATGGGTATTGCGCCAACTTGTTGCGGTCCAGATATATCCCAATCGCGATTTTCAAACTCACCATTAATGCCCCAAACAGATACTGTAATCTGATTGGCAATCTGATTGATTTCTGTGTTTTTAATGTCTATACTTAGTGTTTGTTCGCCTCTACGAGTTTTTTGGTCGAGTATGCTTTGACCTATACCTTTTCCACCAAAGCCAGATATAACTGCTGCACCACCATTCCCAATATTAGATTTTCTCGACCAGCGATTAGTAACCCAGCCTTGGTCAGCATTAGCACTAGAAAAATCTTTGGTTTTAAAGGAAGAGTCAAAATTACCGTCAACAATTAAATTGTCATATTTTCTACGGGTTACATTAATAGTTTTTGTCAGAGTTTTGGTTGCCCCTTGATTATCCCAAACTGTTAGAGATACGTCGTGAGAACCAACATCATCAAAATAATGATTAACTAGGCGACCATAGTCATCTATGATGCCATCATTATCAAAGTCCCAACCATAGCTAACAATACCGTTACCATTCAAATTCTTTTCTGATGAATCATTATCAATTGAATCAGAAGCATCAAATTTCCTTGCCAGACCGCCAATAGCTTCTGTAGTGAATTTCGCAGTTGGTACTTTGTTGTTGCTGGGAATATCAAATCTACTGTTGATAATCTCAAAATAATTTGGATAGCCAGTGGCAGTACCATTGTTAAGTCTTCTAGTCTGGAAATTTTGAGTGTTGTTGGCAAAAGTCACATTTCTAATTGAAGAATTATTCCATTGATTATCTCTATCTAATGGAACTGTCAATCCAGCTTCAAAACCGTCAATCCGAAGATTTCTAAAATGATTGTTCGCTGAGGCGGAAAAACCTGAAATTCCTTTACCTGTAGGATTGTTGCGATCGCCCACTATTAGTCCATTTTTCAAATCGATTTGAGAAGCATAGGCAAACTGGACTCCTACCGAGCGAGTCCCCCAAACTTTAAAATTATCTGCCAAAGAATGAAAATTATGAGCTGGTAGTATTGAACCTGCAATTGCTCCTTCTATTCTTAATTGATTATCTAAATTCTTGATGGTTGCCCAAAAGCTAATTCCGTTTCGAGAGTTGTAAGTTTCAAAGCCAGAAAGTTGGCGTATTGGTACAGCGGAAACATCGACTACACTTTCGTCATCAGTACCTTTGGCAATAGATTGATACTCTAAAGGTAAATTCTTGACCGCAATGGTTTGAGCATCTCGAACTTCTTGCCCACCATCACCGCCACCATAGTGAACAATACCTGCTTCTGAAGCACTGATGGCAATATTATCAATAATATTTATCTGTCCTGCACCCTGAACCCAATAACCTTCACCGTTAAAGCCAAAGTCAAATCGGTTAACTCTATTAGAACTAGGACCTAAATCTGGTTGATGGCGATCGTCGCCAGTAGTCTTAATGGTAATATTATTGCGCCAAGTGCCAATTTCGTTTCCCGCTTCTGCACTTATTCCAGCACCTACCACATCAAAAACTACATTGTCCTCAATATTGGCATAACTATCATGGTGAGCAATGCCCCAACCAGGGCTACCAACTACCGCATTTCCTTGAGCGATCGCTGCTTTACCATCCCAACTATCCGAACCAGTACGATGAAAATGTAAAGCATATCTACCTCTAGGATTCGTACCGTTACCCTTGCTTCCATCAACATTTTGCTCTGGATCGTCAATTAATTTATTTTTATCTGTTCTACCTAAATTATAAAAACCTGCATTCTTGACTACAACGTCGGGATTGTGCATAAACATGACATGACCGCGATGATTGACTGGTACATTTTCGCCATTCTCAGTTTCAAAAGTTACATTGCGGGTTGTATTAGCAACATAAAGGTTTAAACGATTTTTGTATCCTTGCGGGCGTTTATGGTCGAAGCGCAATACTGTATTATCACCAGAGGAAATATCGTTGTTAGTAAAGCTGATTTTGTTGCCATCGATGGCCGTAATAGTTAAAACTTCATCTTGAAAACGGGAGTTATCTTCATCAGAACCTCTAAGATTGTAATCTGTTCCGCCTAAGACCAAGCGATCGCCTACTTGCCAGCCCAGTGGAGAAGTCATGTTATCGGGTAGGTCTAAGACTAATTCGTTTTCTCCAGCAGAAACGTCTTGACTCAATTGAACAAAGTCTAACTTGTCTGCACCATGAATTTCAATTTTACCCTCGCTGATTAAACCACGACCAAGCTGTTGGCGATCTGATGATGTATCCAGTGCGGTATCGCTAGTAAAAACTATCTCTGCTTTTTTATTACCGCGAACAGGATTGTTCTCTTGACCAATTCTCAACCTACCTTGGGATGATACTACAAAAGTATCAATTAACATTCTTGAGTTCGATCCAGGTCTAAAAGTGAGAGTTCCATCTACTCTTATAGTATTTAAACGAGCATCACTTCGACTTCCATACCATACTCTACGCTCTTGAGGAATTAAAACATCCGCACCATCATCAGGTATTTGTCCATTTTCCCAAGTACTGGGGTCGAACCAACCACCATTTTTAATTGCTATATGAGTTGCCCCTGAGTGAGGTACTAAATCTAATAATGCACTACTATGTCCCGTATGATTTCCCATCATCAT
>CAYXWE010000722.1:0-2676 GCA_964468145.1 uncultured Pleurocapsa sp. | reverse complement strand
GTTATAACTGGTGGTTGGGCAAAATTAAAACTCATTTTCGAGTAGCTACAGGAAAACTAGAGAATATGCCTTATATCTCTGAAGATGCTCGCTCTGAAGTTATTAACTCTACTCGTTGGCAGCTTTTGGTTTATGGTGTTGCGATCGCACTTTCTCTAATTTACCAGCAACCGTGGTTTGTTACTCTCTGGTTATTGCCTTTGGCGGTAGGACAACCAATTCTGCGTTTTATTTTACTAGCCGAACATACAGGATGTACTAAAGATAATAACCCTTTAACCAATACCCGCACCACCTTAACCTGGTTTCCCATTAAATTTATGATGTGGAATATGCCTTTTCATGGAGAACACCATTTATATCCTTCGATTCCTTTCCATGCTTTACCCCAGGCACATCAAAAATTAAAAGAGCATTTTGCAGTTGTCGATAATGGTTATTTTAAGGTGAATCAAAAAATAATTACTTCGTTTTAGTTATTGTCTTTTTATTGAATAGCTCGTATTGAATAAACCAAACAATACTGAATATTAATTCTCCCAGATGTCTAACCCCTAAGCTTGGAGGAAATTAGGCTAATATTTTAGCCTACGCTTGCTAGTATAGTAATTTGTTAACAACTTGTTGGGTTTCCTTAGAAGATACGACGGGAATAATCTCAAATGTCGCTAAATCTTCCCATTGCAAAACCCAGGCTTGAAATAAAGCAGGATCGTCGCACTCCATTAATTGCCAACAGCAATCGCAACTAGCAGAAATCCAGCTATTAATATACTTTAAACCTTCGGGCATACTACGTCCTTTATCTTGCAGACGGCGATAAATATCTTTTGTCTTTCCTGGCTGAAAATGCTCTACTACCATAAATAACATCTATATTTTTTCCTCTTTCGACGAGATGAATCAAAGTATTTACAATTTCGCGATCGCCAATCTATCCTTACAATGTGGGGTAACATTATCCGCAGCAAATCTCGTTTATAAAACCTACGGCGAACTAAATAAGGATAAATCCAACGCGATCTTATATCCCACTTCCTATGGCGCACAACATTCAGATATTGAATGGCTCATCAAACCAAACAGCATTCTCGATCCGAGTCAGTATTTTATTATAGTTCCTAATATGTTTGGCAATGGTTTGTCTAGTTCTCCTAGCAACCATCCAGACTGCAAATTAGCAGAATCGGGTTTCTATTTCACTCATCTAGACAATATTCGCGCTCAAAAACAGTTACTCGACAGTTTGGGAATAGAGACGCTAGCTTTAGTATATGGTTGGTCAATGGGGGCGCAACAGGCTTATCATTGGGGTGCATTGTATCCAGACAAAGTAAAAAGAATTGCTGCTGTTTGTGGCACGGCAAAAACTACCGACCATAATAAAGTATTTTTGCAAAGTTTACGTACTGCTTTAACTGCCGATCCTGCTTGGAATGGGACTAAATTTGAAGGTACGCCAGATCGAGGTTTTACGACTTTTGCCAGAATATATGCAAGTTGGGCAGCATCTCAAGCTTATTACAAACAGGGGATTTATTATCAGTTTGGCTATAAGTCTTTGGAAGATTATTTGATTCGAGGTTGGGAAGCGGGTTATCGCCAAAAAGATCCCCTCAATTATTTAGCCGAGATCGATACCTGGTTGCATTGCGATGTAAGTAATAATCCAACTTATCAAGGTAATTATCAACAGGCACTAAACTCAATTACAGCTAAAACTTTGGTGATGCCAGCTACCACAGATTTATATTTTACCCCTGAAGATTGCCAAGCAGAAGCAGAGTTAATTCCCAATGCAAAATATTTACCCATTCCTTCAATTTGGGGACATCGGGCGGGAAACCCCTATCAAAATCCTGAAGACGAATTGTTTATTAAAGAAGCTGTCAAAGAATTATTAACAACAATAGATTAATTGAAAATAGTACCAGAATTCATCTGAGTAATAGTATTAATAACTACAAACATCTCAAGACGATCGCCCTCATAGTAAGAAATATTGTCGTGTGAGGTTTAGAACTATTAAGATGCTGTTGTCCGATTTAGCTCGCGATCGCGGAATTCGTTACTTTTTGATTTCTTTTACCGATCTATTTGGAGTTCAAAGATCGAAACTAGTTCCCGCCCAAAGTATCGATGCAATGGCAGAAAATGGAGCGGGATTTGCAGGTTTTGCTGCATGGCTGGATATGACTCCTGCCGATCCTGATATTTTGGCAGTACCAGATCGCGATAATTTGATTCAACTACCCTGGCAACCCGATGTAGCCTGGATGCCAGCCGATTTATACGATATCAATGGCGAACCGATGGTAGATACTCCCAGGCTGCTACTCAAAAAAATGATAGCCCTAGCAGCATCCAAGGGTTATCAAATAAAAACGGGAGTGGAGTGTGAATTTTTTCTGTTATCAAATAACGAGCATCAAATTTCCGATCCCAGAGACAATTCCGCCAAACCCTGCTACGATCAACAAGCTTTGATGCGTCGTTACGATATAATTAGTGAAATTTGCAACGGGATGATTGGTTTGGGTTGGCAACCTTACCAAAACGATCGTGAAGATGCCAACGGACAGTTTGAAATGAACTGGACTTATGATGATGCCTTAGTTACGGCAGATCGTCAGGCATTTTTTAAATATATGGTTAAAAGCATTGCCGAAAAACACG
>CAYXWE010000721.1:0-2681 GCA_964468145.1 uncultured Pleurocapsa sp. | reverse complement strand
CTATTGAAGATCCGATTGGGTTTGCAGATTATCAAAAGTTTACATATCGAGTTGAAACGGCAGTTGCGGACGAAATTAAAAGCGCGCCACAAGCTTTGGATGATTTTAGCCCAATTCGTTCTGGAGAAATGCGGATTATTGACTTGAAACTAATCGATACTTTCGGACAAGTCAGAAATCTGGATTGGCAAGTTGACTCAGAAGAATATGTCATCAAGCCAGAGAGTATGCAGGGAAAAGAAAACAACCGCATTGTTTTACCCCCTCGCTTTGTACAGCCTTGTCGAGTTAGTTTCCGCTGGTTATCGGCAAGCGATCGCAATCTTCAAGAAACAAGTGACGCTTTCAATACCACTCCAATTTGTGGCTGGATACTGCCTAATAACTTAAATGGTAGCTTGATGATTTACGATAATACAGGTCAAACTTTAGGGTCGATTAATATCAATGGGGAATGGGATGATGCCCCAGGAAATAGTCCCCTAGCGGTTACAACAATAGACGGTCAGGAAATTCCTCAAATAGCTAATATACATTTGTATAAAGCAGTCAAAACTATAATTACTTTGGGCAGAGATTTTGTCGAGAACTTTAATCTGTGTCTCAACAATGCCTTGAATAATATCGACCCCGAAAACTTTGCCCAGAATCAAAGTTTAGCATTACTAATGGGTCGCCCGATCGCTGTAGTACGAGCAGCCGTAAATTTAGAATTATCGGGACTCCCAGCTATTAATCAAGATTGGCATATTTTTCGTCAAGAAATGCAGTACGATCGCTCTTTGGAAGACAGAGATACAGCTAACTTTATTGATATTAAAGTCCCCATTCGTATTGGAGAATATCGACAGCTTAATGATGGAGTAATTGGTTATTGGAAAGAACAGAAAATAGATTCGCCAGAGATCGATTACGAATATGAAAATAATATTTTTTATGCCCAACAAAGCGACAGTAATGAATCTCAGTATATTGAAACTCAATATTGGGATGAAAGCAACAACCCAGAAGGAGTCGAGGAGGGTGCAATCAATATTATCCAATCGATTAGCAGCGAACCGCAAATCTTGACTATGTTAGTCGATCCGCGAGGGATATTTCACGCCACATCGGGTATTTTGCCCAGTAAAGCGATCGATATTCCTCCCGAACATTACGCTGAAGCATTAGCCAATATTAAGGTGACATTTTTAACGAGTCCTATTTTGACCGAACGGACTCAGCAAGGCAGTTTGAATCTCCCTTTACCCACAGCCCCAGATTACGATTGGGCTTGGTTAGAGAAAAAAGGTAGGGAGAATTGGTCGGAGATTTTCACCGCGCCAATAATTGAAAAAACAGCCTTTGTTCGCTCTTATTTGGAGCATAAATCGGCGAGCGATCCAGAAGATCCTAATATAGCTTGGCAGGAGTTATTTACCCAACAATGGCTAACAGCTTTTACTGAAAATGGAACGTCCCAAAACCAAGCCAAAATTGTACCTAAAGACCAAAGAAATGAGCTTACAGGCAATCTAGCCAATCTAGACGAACTGATTAACAAAATTTTCGATCTGAATGAAATCGCGATCGAGCCAGTATCTTCACGAGCTACTTTTTCGGGTTCTCAAGAAATCCGAGAAGGTTGGCTAGTTTTAACTAAACCTGAAGCTGCCGACTCGTTAGATGCAACAGGCGATGGTGTTTCTTAGCATTAATATTTTGGAGCAATAACCATGGAACAAATCAGCATCAATTTAACTATCGAGGAAGTCAATAAAATTTTAGAATCTTTAGGGCAACGTCCCTACATTGAAGTCTTTCAACTAATTAATAAAATTCAAGCTCAGGCGGAAGCACAGGTACAAGCTACGAAAATGCGAGAACAACAATTAAACGAACAACTAAATGGAGCAAAAACAGTGCTAGAAAAATAACTCGATTATTAATTGCGATCGCTCGACTAAAGTAAGACTAAGGATTTTTTCATGGTAACTTTAAACGCTAACAGTAGAACCTTGAATAATACTCGTCCCGATATTTTTCAGATCTTATTAGAAGATGAGAACGGACAAAATATTCTCGGTATTGATGATGGTGCATTAAGACAGTCCCTTCGCATTGAGGTTGTTAATACTTCTGGTAGAGATATCGAGTTTCAGCCAGTGGACGATCGACTTACCCTGGAAAACTATCATTTTGCCTTCTCATTCCGCCCTGGCACTTTGTCGTCAAATCGAGAAGATAACGGAATCGTCTTGAAGGAGACAGACGAAGGGTGGCAGATGCAGCAGCAGGATAGTACTTTTTATCTGAGGCTGATTGATGCTGACTCTAGAGTAATAGGGCGCGGTGACAGGATTACTTTTACTTTAGAAAACATTAGTGCTGCCCCAGAAGGAGGATCGCGGGGAACGCGGGTAGAAATTAAATATAATTCTCTTCGGTATGAGGGTTCTAATGAAACGATCGCTGGCAATAAATTACAGTATCTCAACATTGTCAATCAGCGGGGTAAAAAACAAATTCCCCTCTATGTAGGATTTTTGGGTTCTAATACAATTCTCAATGATGGAACTGAGAATGAATTGACTCTAACAATTCAAACTTTGCCCAACTCCAATGCTTCATTGACTATTTTAGACTCTCCCGAAATAACTGAGGTAGATACAACACGATGGCAAGGAGATATTTTTAAATTT
>CAYXWE010000720.1:0-2690 GCA_964468145.1 uncultured Pleurocapsa sp. | reverse complement strand
GTTGACGAGTCTAAGAAAAGGGGTCTCGCGCCCGACGGACAACTCACGGTCTTGAGGTTTCCTCAAGACCCGTGTCCTCCTGTTGACTGACGAGTACTTGTACCGATGAGTACTTGTACCGACGAGTACTTGTACCGCCCGAATAAGTAATAAGTAATAAGTAATAAGTAATAAATGTCCTAATGTTGATACATATTGCTATATCGAAGCTATTAATAATATATGCCCTCGAATAATTAACAAGTATATAGTTATATTAAATTTAAAAATCTAAAGATAAAAAATGGAATGTGTATGGCGATTTTAAATCATTTTAGAGTATATCTAATGACCAAAGACTAATAACCAATTACCAAAGACTAATTACCAATCATTCTCTAGTTTAGAATAGGATTACTATATAATAAGATTAATATTGCTCGATTAAATCAAATTAGTACTCATAGAAGGACGAGTTTCGTTGAGAGATGATTTGTGGGAAACGTATTTTTTAATAATTTTAGTAATTTTTTCTATTTCTATTGGTTTGGAAATAAAAGCATCTGCTCCAGAAACTTTTGCTCTAACGCGATCGATAATGCCATCATTACCAGTCAGAAAAACAATGGGAATATTCTTTAATTTTTTTACCCTTCTTACTTGGGTACAAATTTCATAGCCGTTAACAATAGGCATACCAATATCTAGAAAAATAAAATCGGGATTTGACTCAATCAAACAAGGAACTGCCTCCAAAGACTGTTGAATACTAATACAGCGATACCCGCATTCACTCACAATTTGCTCCATAATTTTACAAATCTGGGGACTATCGTCAATACAGGCAATTAAAGGCTTCGATAGGTCTCCCATATCTTCCCTGCTAGAAGCATTATTTCGAGATCGAGGTGGCTGGATATCTTCTACTTCGACAATATCGAGTAAGTCTTGTTGAACATAAGGGATTAGAGATGATGTTAATTTACGAACATCCTTACCCATTCTAGAGCTTAAATCTCTCAAGGTACGCTGACCGTCGAGCAAACGCAGAAAGTTTTGATAAACAATGCCCGATACTTCTTCTCGCAGACGATCTTGCTGGCGCATCATTGGCGCAAGATTGGGAGACCAGTTTCCCAATCCTTTTTTTTGCCAAATTAACCAAGTTTGGTTAGCGTCGTAAAGAACTTGCTCTATATTTACCAGAGAAATAGACATTTGCATACCAGAAGTCAAAAACGAAGAGGTAGATGCTCTTTCTGAACTTACTCTCAATTGTTGCCTAGCTTCTAGATGTAGTAGATCGAATAAAATTTCTGTAGCTCTGCTCTTGACTAGCTCGATCGCCTGCTCTCTACCAATCATTTTGCGTTCTAACAATGCTGTTAGAATGTGATAGTCACCGCAGTCTGATTGTCTGGCAAAATCAATATCTAAACCGTACCAGTCTACTTGAGAACAGTATTTATCAATTAATCTTTTCCAAGAGCGATGGGGATGAACTCCTCCATCTGCCCAAACTAATCTACCCAGACATAGATATATTCTCCAAATAATTTTAGCACTGCCCTGGATGTTTATCTGACCAGTAAACTGCTTTTTTTTGAAGTATATCAAGTTGGTTGATAGCTTATTCGGGCTTTTGTTATTCATAATTTGATATAATTTCGTTTAGCGGGAATCATAATAGAATTGAGATCCACTTTGGTTTTAATATAATCGATAACAAAAGTTGGTTCGTCACTGAATTTTCTAATTAATTATACTAACGGTAAATACCTCAAGAGCAAAAGAAAGTATATTATAAATAATAAATATAAAATAATAGAATGTAATTAGTAAGAACACCTAATATAATTTTTACTATGTACCTCCATCGGTAAATAAAATGAGATTAAGCGATTTCATAATATAGCTTAACTAGTTAAAATAAAGTTACGATTATAGATAATCATAATCAACTATTTGTTGTCATCATTGTTGGAACATTAGAAGTAGAAAACTTGTCAATAGTTTGTAAAATCTTATCTACTTCTATTGGCTTAGAAAGAAAGTCTGATGCTCCACAAACTTTGGCCTTGACGCGATCGAATACCCCATCGTTACCTGTCAGCATAATAATAGGAATTTCTTGCAATTTGGAAACTCTTCTAATTTGAGTGCAGACTTCATAGCCATTCAAGATAGGCATTCCTATATCCAGGAAAATCATTGCGGGATTAACACTAATCAATTTAGGAACGGCCTGTATTGGCTGCTGAATTTCCAAAAAGCGATAATTGGCTTTTGTAATAATTTGATTCATAATTTGACAGACTTGAGGGCTGTCATCGATACAGGCAATCAAAGGCTTTTCTTTTGATATTGATGTTGCTTGCTCGGTCTTGTCTGGAGTGGTTTTATTGAGAGCAGGTTGGTTCAAATTGAGGTCGGGAACTCTTACTAGGTCTAGTAACCCTTTGTGAACATAGGGATGAATAGATTTAGTAAGTAATAGTATATCTTTATTCATTCCTACTGCCAGATCTCTCAAACTTCGACGACCATCCAATAATTTAGTAAAGTTTTGATATACAACAGCAGGAACAGATTTTTTTAACTGTTCTTTGCTTTTTATTTTGGGAGCAAGATCGGGATATACTGAGCTAAAACCGTTTTTCACCCAAGCAGACCACTGTTGCTGCATCTGTTTAAAAGCTGGTTCTATGTCA
>CAYXWE010000719.1:0-2690 GCA_964468145.1 uncultured Pleurocapsa sp. | reverse complement strand
AAGGTAACAGGCACATTTACAAGAGCTTGACTTCAGATGTTTTACGCAATGCTTTTGCTAATGAGCCAGTCGATACGGGTTGGCTGCCTGAAAATGTTATTCGTCATGGCAGTAGTGTAATTGGAGACTGGTTCGTCAGTTTCTATCCCCGACAAAGATACAATTTGCAGGTGCAGGACAAACAATTACATCTCCCCCTGCCAAGTTTCGTTTTTGTCGGAATCTCTACTAGCTATTTTGCCTGGGCAGTAAAGGAGACGAAGTTCAACGCACAATCTCTTATCTATCACGCACCGCTACCCAATGTAATGAATGACGGGAGAATTTGCTGGGGCAACGTTCATCCGCTCCCAGCTAGTCTATCGACCATAGAGTCAACTTGGGGAAAATTCGTTGGCAGTATATTCAACCAAGATTATACTCAGGGAAAATCGCTAAAGTTTAATAACATTGTCGATCGCCTGAAGCTTCTACATCAAAGAAGCAGTGTTTTTGCTCGCTGTCGGTATCCTATTTCAGATCTCGTTCCGATTCGAGATAATTTATCTGTAGAAGAAGCGACCGAGCGAATTCTTAAACTTTCCCAAACAGATAGAATTTAGTCGATCGCAAAAGTACAGCTCTAATGACGTTTTTAACTTTTGTGCTGTTTATTTTCAGATTACTATAATGTCATCGTAATTTGGAAAAACTTCCCCTACCAAGTCGTCAACATCCTGTCTAGACTAGCTTGAAACACTCTCTTCTTTTGCCAGTAGAGAATCAATCTCACTCAATTTCTTCTCCATAGCTTTTTTTAGCGATTTTAGGTGGCTGGATTTTAGCTGTCGAACAGAGAGTTTTGATAGATCTTGTTTGACTTGTTGATATTGCTCGGTCGATTTCTCCTTCGATTTAGTTTTTTTTGTGACCTGTTCTTCCAAAATTTCTGCTACTAATCTTCTTGTATCTCTCACGCTGAGAGATTCCTCTAAGACTCGTTCGACTGCTTGAGTTCTAATAGAATAAGCAGCTGGTTCTTCTTTACCTAATTTCTTGCCAGTTAGTTTACCCAAAGCTTTTGCTTGATGACAGGGTAAACTTCTTTCGCGAACAGCTTGTTTTAAATCTTCCGTCAGAGAAATCATTGCTAAGTCGTTAGCAACAAAAGAATGTAACTCAACCTGAAAATCGAGCAAAACTAAAATTACTTCTATTTGCAAGGAATCTAATTCTAATTTTTCTAGAGCCTGTTGTTGTTCCTCTCTGGTAGCTTGCTCGATCAACTTCAGGGTTCGATCTGCCGTTTCATTTTTGCGAAACTGATAGTCAAGATTTCTCAGAATCTTAATCAGCTTGGCAATTGCTGCCTGAGAGCTAGATTGTCCTGCTTTTATTTCATCGTCATAAAGTTCTAAATCGAGATTCCAGTTAAGTTCGCGCATCAATGATTCAGCTCGATCCAACGGATTTAAACCCTCACTGTGAAGATGGTGTAGTAAGGTACGGCGATGAATCTCCCTCTCGTCTCCTACTAAGGGAGAAATTACCGCCTCTAGATTTTTCCATTTCTCCTCGCCAGCTTCTACTAAGTATTTAGCTGCTCTCCAGGTAACTTCCCCATCTTCAAGCTGATAACAATCTGCCTTATCGGGTATGGGAATTAAAATCAGCGAATCTAGTTGACCCTCGCGCTTTAGTGATTCGACCCTTTTTTTAACTATTGCTTCGGTAAATGTTTGGCGACACTGATCGCTAGGAGTGACATTTTTAATGGGAACTAACACTTTACCGTTGCGCTGCTCAAGCTGAGTGCGTAACTGAATTAAAAGTTCTTCTCTTTTCTCAACTTCTTTTTGCGATCGCTCTAACTGCTGTTTTAGGTCTTGGATCGTATCGTGACGTTTTTTTGCTGCGATCGCCGAATCAAAATCCTCGTCAATCAAATTAGCAACAGAATGTCTTTTACCCATTAAATTTGTTCTCCTTAATTTTTTCTAAGTCTTCTACTATTCCTGCAAAAATTGAATTCATCGGATCGCCCGATCTTACGAGCTTCAAAGGTTTACCTAAAATAGCCGAATTATTAAGATACTGCCAGGTACGCAACGGTGGATAGAGCTTTATTTCCAATTGCTTAGAGATTCTAGTCAGTGCTTCAATAAAATCTTCATGGAAAGCTGCATCCTTGTTGTAATGGTTGGGGATTAAGCCCATCATTCTGGGTGCTGGAGACAACTCTAATTCTTCAAACTCCTGCCAAATAATATTTACTAGAGATGATACCGTTCTGGCTTTTACTCCCATATCGACGGGAATCAAGATATCCGTACAGGCTGCTAGAGCATTTTCCGTTATTAGATCGAATCCCGCACGACAATCGAGAATGATTAACTCACAGTCTATAGGATAAGTCTTGAGTATTTTATCGAGAGCGTATTCTCTTCTCTTGCGTAAAACTAAGCTTTCTCCAACCTCCTTTAAGCCACGACACCCCTGGCATACTGAAATTAATTCCGAACCGAAAATATGTTTTAAGGGCCACGAACCATCAAAATCGCGGTCGAAAATTCTAGCTGTAGTTTTCTGTAGATCGCGCTCTGGTTTTAGACCGACAAAAGCATCCAAGCTATGATTGTTATCGAGGTCAATTATCGCTACCGATCGCCCTCGCAAACTCCATTCATAAGCCACATTAACAGCGATTGTAG
>CAYXWE010000718.1:0-2692 GCA_964468145.1 uncultured Pleurocapsa sp. | reverse complement strand
ACCCGCCGTTACTGCACTCCCAGCGAACAAGATTTAGCAGCAGCCGTAGAACTAATTGGGGAGGAGGATTGACCGTGAGGGATGTTGGGGTTTCACGACTCTTATCCAATCACGGTGTTAATACTGTAAAAAGATGCCAGGACAATTCCTCACCAAAGCAGAGCGAGAACGCCTTCAATCCTTCCCAGAACAAATTACAACCGATGAAATCATTATCTTTTTTACCCTCTCAGATAAAGATTTAACTCTGGTCAAAAAACGCAGTGGCGACCACAATTTATTAGGGTTTGCCCTGCAATTAGGAACGTTGAGATATCTCAGTTTTATTCCCGATAACTTTCCTAAATTACCTCGACAAGTAGTTGAATATGTCGCTCAACAACTAAATGTTTCCCCCAAAGCTATCGCCGACTATGGAGAACGTTCTCAGACTAGAACCAGCCAACTACAAGAGATTCAGGATTATCTAGGATTTCGCAAACCCAATAAAACAGACTATCAACAGAACCAGAAGTGGTTATTAGAACGAGCGATGGAACACGACCGTCCTTTGCTTCTGTTTCAACTGCTAATCAAAAAACTAGAAATGGCCAAAATTATCCGTCCAGGGCTTACTATTCTAGAGAGAATGGTAGCTTATGCTCGTAACGAAGCCTGGACGGAAACTACTCTTCGCTTACAGCCAATTCTGACAGAAGAACGCGAACAATTTTTAGATAGCTTGTTAGAAGTAGAAGCAGAAAAACAACGCACTCCTTTAGCTTGGCTGCGGACTGGTGCGGTAAGTAATTCTCCTAAAGCTATTAAGAATGCCTTAGCTAAACTGGACTTTTTGAATCGGCAAAATGTTAAGGATTGGGACGTTAGCGTTCTCAATCCCAATCGTTTGAAGTTTCTGGCGAAATTAGGCAAAAAATCTCCCACTCAAGCCCTTTCTCGTACTCCTGAAGCTCGTCGCTACTCCATACTGATTGCCTTTTGCAGTCAAATTTATACCGAAATTATTGATGAAACCATTGACCTATATATCAGCACTCTAGCCAATACTTACGCTCGTTCAAAGAGAGATCGAGATGACTTTCAGCGTAAAATTGCTCAATCTCTCAATCAAAAAATCAAGCTGTTGAACAAAATTGGTCGGGTAATTCTGGATGAAGAAATTAAAGACGAACAATTGAGAGAAAAAATCTACAACCAAATAACCCCTGAAGAATTATCTCAAGCAATTACTGAATGTAAATCTTTAATCCGCCCTCATGCTGATGATTACTTTGATTTCTTTGCTTTACGCTATAGTTATTTACGTCAATTTGTTCCCACTTTCTTAGCAGCTTTTAGCTTTAAAGCCAGCCTAACAAATGATCCTCTGATTGAAGCCATTAAAATTATTCGCCATCTCGATACTTTAGGCAAAAGAAAAGTTCCAGACCATGCTTCTCTTAAATTCATCCCTAAAAGATGGTCTGAATATGTCATAAATCCAGAAGGTAAAATAGTCCGTAAATATTACGAACTGTGTCTCTTATGGGAATTAAGAACTGCTATCCGTTCGGGAAATATTTGGATTCTTAATAGTCGCAGATATGCCGACCCCGAAAGTTATTTGATTCCTAAAAATCAGTGGTCAAAACTAAAATTAGAAGTCTGCCAACAAATACAAGTTTCATTAGTAGCAAGCCATACCATAGAGCTTAAAAAACAGGAATTATCCCAGCTTTTATCGAGCTTTGATGCTACATTCCAAGATAACGAACAAGTTCGTATCGAAAAAGATAAATTGGTGGTTTCAGCCCTCAAAGCTGAAGATGTCCCTGACAGCACGAAGCAACTGAGAAAACACATTCGCCAACGTTTACCCTGGATTGAGCTTACCAATCTGATAATTGAAATTGATAATCGGACGGGGTTTAGTCAGGCTTTAGTTCACGCAGCAGATGCCGAAAACCGCATCCCCGACATCAAGCGTTATTTATATGCTGCCATTATCGCTCAGGGCTGTAACATTGGTTTGGAGAGGATGGCACGGTTAGCTAGTTTGTCTTACCATCAGCTTGCTTGGTGTAACAATTGGTATCTCAGAGAATCGACTCTTAAGGCTGCTAACACCAAGATTGTTAATTTCCAATATCATCTCCCCCTCAGTCAAATCTGGGGTGGTGGCACTCTCTCTTCTTCTGACGGACAGCGATTTCCCGTCTCGGTAAAGAACCGCATGGCAGTGTCTCTACCTCGTTATTATGGTTACGGACAGGGGGTGAGTTTTTATAGTTGGACGAGCGACCAGTTTTCTCAATATGGGAGTAAGCCGACTATTTCTACCCTGCGCGACTCTACTTATGTTCTGGATGAGATTCTCGATAATGAAACTGAATTGCCTATCATGGAACACACTACCGATACGGCAGGGTACACGGAATTAGTATTCGCCATGTTCGATTTACTAGGCTTACAGTTTTCGCCTCGAATTAAGGATTTGGGCGGTCAGCGTTTGTATCGTGCAGACCGCGATTCTGAATATCAGCATATAGAATCCCTGCTTTCTGGCACGATTAAAACTGATAAAATTCTGGCTCGCTGGGATGATATGCTGCGGGTAGCTGGTTCGCTCAAGCTAGGCTGGGTAACAGCTTCGCTATTTCTCAGCAAATTAAAATCTTTTCCCCAACAGAACGATTTAGCTAGTTCCTTTGCC
>CAYXWE010000717.1:0-2694 GCA_964468145.1 uncultured Pleurocapsa sp. | reverse complement strand
GAGCGATCGAGAATTTTCTTTATTGCACCCTCTTGTTTATCTGTTTGTTCAAGATTGATTTAATTATCTAAGATAACTAATAGCTAATGACGAATAACTAGGGTTATGTAATTAAAAGCTGGGCTAGATATTTAATTATGTATCTTGATGCTGTTGTATGAATTTGTGGATCGATTGGCAATATTGTCTAGCAGATTCTTTATTTAAATATTCATCAACTAAATATTCTCGATCGTTCTTAAATTTGATAACAACGTTGGCTCTAGTATCATTAATATCTAAGGTATCTTCTTCTAACTCTACTGTTTGGATATCAGCAAAGGGGTATGTTATGTTTACTTGATTTCTAAATAATTTGGCTTCATAAATTATTAGTGAATTACTATTTTTATTAAAATCGAAGACTGTTTTCAAAGAAGTTACCAACAACCATTTAATAATCTTAATTAAAACGAATGAAGGAAACAACACCAATGGTAAAACAAAAAGCGAAAAAGTTAGCAAAGTAAAATTTTGTTTTACATTTAAAGATTTACTATTGGTTCGGTCGGCAATGAATTTGTCAATAGCGCTAGCTTGTTTGTAAATCTTGAATGGATTTCTCAGATCGAAGTTACTGAACTCTAATATAGTTTTTCTTTTACTAGGAAAATGGTATATTTCGGGATTTTTGAGCAAATTGAAAAATGATGAACTATAGTTTGGCTCTAAAGTTATTCGTCCTCCGCCAATAGTAAATTTATTTACTTTTTTTAAATCTTGGATTTCTATCCGAGTCAAAAAAGGATTTAATATAGATTTTTCTTTGAGAATACAATCAATTTGACTAGAAGCTGTTTTATGACAAGTCAAAGAAGATTCAATAGGGCTGTAGTATGTACTCCAATAAAGAGTAAAAATCAAGATAATTGTGGGAATTGTATAAACTATGAATCTAGCTAGAGGATAAGTTACAAATTTCAGTTTTGTATCGCTATTTTCCAAGTAATCTATCATTGAGAAAACTATTTTTAGTAAACGACTGGTTATATCTAAAAATCCCCCCAAGCTCGATCGCAAATAATAATAAATAAGTAGCTCCACTTTATTAAACACAAAATAGATAATGTTCGTAGTCATGGCTAAAGCCATGACCAGATCGTGATTTGATAACCCTAAAGGGTTAACTACAAACCTTATTTTATTTAGGTTGAGCTACTTATCATCAAACAAAAATATCTTGTTATCCTTCTACGGGAATAATACTGATATAGTTTATTTTGGTGTTTTCACCGCCAATAGCATCGAGAGTCAGTCTGCCATCATTGACATCTACTGTAGCTGTACCGAGTGAGAAAGCTTGCCCACCCAAAGGCAGAAAACCATTAGTTTCTGAACCAGTAGGTACAAAGCCAGAGATAATCGATTCTCCTTCAACATTAATGACGTGATTGCTGTCAAAAAAGTCAGGATCGCCCACTCCCACATTTACTTCATATTGACCATCTGGGAGATCGTATTCCCAAGCAACAGGAGTAGTTACTGAATTAGCAGAATTTTCTAAACCAGTAGGATATTGCAAGTGAATCAAAGAATCTTTAACAGGCTCTTGGAAGAAGTTTCCTTGTCCATCACTAAAAGCAGTATTGCGATCGCGTCCGTTGGCAAAGACATCTATGGGTGTAGGATTTTCACTCCCCGCGCTATCTTGAGTAACCCAGCCATAACCGCGATCGCTACTGTATGCAGAACCCACATCTTGAATAAATCCAGCAGGAGAATCTACTGTAGCAACGCCAAAGTTAACATTAATGCCACCCTCGACAGCCTGCACAGTCTCAACGTCTCCACCACCCTCGGTGGGAATTGGAGCATTGTCAAGTATTTCAATCGGGGTAATGTCTACAGGAGTATCGGCAATTTCCGATCCACCATCAGGAGCAATTTCAATAAAATTCAGCTTGGTATTTTCGCCACCAACTGCATCAACTGTTAATTTGCCATCTGTAACATCAACGTTAACAGTCTTGGTAGTAAATAATCGATCTTGAGTCGGTACAAAACTAGAAATTACAGAATTTCCTTCAATATTGATTACATGATTGCTATCGGTAAATTCAGGATCGCCAACGCTAACAGTTACTGTATATTGACCATTGGCTAGTTCGTACTCCCAAGCAGCAGGGGTTGTAATTGAGTTTTGATTATCAAACTCATCTGAATATTGTAAATGAATTAAAGAATCAAAAGTATCTTCTTGAACACTATTGCGATCGCGAGTGTTGGGGTTAATATTAATTGGGGTTGGATTATCATCACCAACACTGTCTTGGGTTATCCAGCCAAAACCACGTTCGTCACTATATTCGCTGCCGATATCTTGAATATAGTCTTCGGGTGTTGAAACCACAGGCGAACCAAAATTGAATTTTACAACGTCTGAGTCTGAGCCTGAATCTAAAGAAGTTTGTTCACTACCATCATCGAGATCGTCAATATCGGTATCTGCTGAATCTAGAGAAGTTTGTTCACTGCCATCATCGAGATCGTCAATATCGGTATCTGCTGAATCTAGAGAAGTTTGTTCACTGCCATCATCTAGATCATCAGCATCTGTATCATCAATATCGGTATCTGCTGAATCTAGAGAAGTTTGTTCGCTGCCATCATCTAGATCGTCAATATCGGTATCTGCTGAATCTAGAGAAGTTTGTT
>CAYXWE010000716.1:0-2695 GCA_964468145.1 uncultured Pleurocapsa sp. | reverse complement strand
CTACGTAACCAAAATCGCCCGCAAAGCTTTGGATGAGTCAATCGAAACTGGCGCATCACAACAGGCTTAGGAAATAAGAAGTAATAAGTAATAAGTAATAAGTAATAAGTAATAAGCATAAAAATGAATAATCAAAATCATGCAGTAACTATTGCACCCATGGATGAATATAACCAGGAGTTACTGGCAAATGTTCATCCCCCAGACTGGGCAAATCCTCAACCTGTCGCCCTCTACGATCTGGTAGTAATTGGGGCGGGGACAGCGGGGCTGGTAACGGCTAAAGGGGCAGCGGGATTGGGTATTGGCTTGAAGGTAGCCATGATTGAGAAAAACCTTATGGGTGGTGATTGTTTAAACGTCGGTTGCGTCCCTTCAAAATGTTTAATTCGCTCTTCCCGTGTCGTAGCAGACATGAAAGAATCTCAGCCCTATGGTGTTCGCTCGCCAGAAAATATTGAGGTAGACTTTCCTACCGTGATGGAGAGAATGCGCCAAGTAAGAACTAAAATTAGTCCCGTGGATTCTGCTGTAGCAGCCAAAAAAGCAGGAGTCGATGTGTTTTTTGGGAAAGCGAGTTTTAGCAGCGAGGATACTATTACTGTCAACGGACAAAATCTCAAGTTTAAAAAAGCAGTGATTGCTGCGGGGGCGCGGGCGGTAAGACCAAAAATACAGGGGATCGAAGAAGTAGGCTATCTGACTAACGAGAATGTTTTTTCTCTGACCGAATTACCCAAAAGGCTAGCAGTAATTGGTGGTGGGCCAATTGGTTGTGAGTTGGCACAGGCTTTTCATCGTTTGGGTAGCGAGGTAATTTTATTCCATAAAGGTTCTCATTTGCTCAATAAAGAAGACCCCGATGCAGCAGAAATAGTTCAACAATCTTTTATCAATGAAGGTATTCGTTTAGTCCTCAACTGTAAATTGCAGGGAGTTAAATCTACTCCTGAAGGTAAAGTAATTAGCTTTACAACAGATAACGCACAAGAATCAATTGTAGTCGATGAAATCTTGGCAGGGGCGGGCAGACAGCCTAATGTAGAAAGCCTCAACTTAGAAGCTGTGGGGGTAGAATACGACCCCAGAAGAGGGGTAAAGGTGAACGATAATCTACAGACTAGCAATCCCAAAATATATGCTGCGGGAGATATCTGCATGAACTGGAAATTTACCCATGCAGCAGATGCAGCAGCCCGTATTGTCATTAAAAACACTTTATTCTCGCCCTTTGGTTTGGGTAAATCCAAACTCAGCGATTTGATTATGCCTTGGGTAACATTTACCGATCCTGAAATTGCTCATGTGGGAATGTATGAATCAGAGGCTCAGGCAAAGGGTATAGACTGCAATACAATCAAAATAGATTTCGATGATGTCGATCGCGCCCTAGCAGACGGAGAAACAGAAGGCTTTCTCAAAATTCTTCACAAAAAAGGATCGGATGAGATTTTGGGTGCAACTATAGTAGCCCGTCACGGTGGCGAAATGATTAGCGAAATTACTACTGCCATGATTGGCGAAATGGGTTTGAGCAAACTATCTACCGTGATTCATCCCTACCCTACCCAAGCTAGTGCAATCAAACAGGCTGCAGACGCTTATCGTCGCACTTTACTCACAGAAGGAACTAAAAAATTATTGGGTTTCTTGTATAAATTATCCTAGCGATCGCCCTAAATATTAGGAGAAATCATTAAAGACAACAGTTGGGTCTTAATGGAATAATATATTTTGTTTAAAAAATACAACACCTTAAACATTAAACAAAAGTTATATTTGCATTTCTATTAGATCGCATGAGGAAGCTCAATTGAACCTAAAATCTATCCAACGAGAATGGTTTTTTAATACCAAACAAGACATATTAGCAGGCGCAGTAGTAGGATTGGCATTGATTCCCGAAGCGATCGCCTTTTCGATTATTGCGGGGGTCGATCCTAAAGTTGGACTTTATACCTCATTTATTATTGCTGTTTTAACCGCATTTTTGGGAGGAAGACCAGCATCGATTTCCGCTGCCACTGGCGCAATGGCACTGTTAATGATCGATTTGGTCAAAGACCACGGTTTGCAATATCTTTTGGCAGCTACGGTTTTAACAGGAATTATTCAGGTCATCTTTGGCATAGTCAAACTAGGTCGCCAAATGAAATACGTACCTAGGGCAGTGATGATTGGTTATATCAATGCTTTGGCAGTGTTGATATTTTTGGCTCAGTTGCCCCAACTTACGGATGTCCCCGTTACAGTTTATATTTTAACCCTGCTTTCTCTAGCAATTATTTATATCTTGCCTCGCTTTACTACCGCTGTGCCTTCTCCTCTGGTGGCTTTGGCTGTTATGACCATCGCAGCGATCGCCCTCAAGCTAGATGTCCCCACTGTAGGAGATATGGGAGAATTGCCCACTACCTTGCCTACATTTGCTTTACCTCAAGTACCATTTAATCTAGAAACCCTACAAATTATTTTTCCATATTCTTTGACAATGGCGATCGTCGGTTTATTAGCTTCTTTCCTAACGGCTGCTTTAGTTGATGACTTTACCGATACTCCCAGCGATAAAAATCAAGAAGCCAAAGGGCAAGGCATTGCCAACATAGTTACAGCTTTTTTTGGCGGTATGGCGGGTTGTGGCATGATCGGACAATCGGTGATCAACGTACAATCGGGCGGTAGAGGCAGACTATCG
>CAYXWE010000715.1:0-2701 GCA_964468145.1 uncultured Pleurocapsa sp. | reverse complement strand
TGATTGCAATAAAGTTAAATTTTTGCTGCTAAATATTAACTTTTGGAACTTCTAGGTATATCGACTAAACGTGAGTGCTAGCTTAAGCCTTAAGAGAACTTGGATTTTGGCTGATTCTTGCATAAAACAACAAATATTTCTCACAAATCCGACTCATAACCAAACTCAATATAACTAAGGAAGTAGCAAGTGGTTACAATTTCTCATCAATCTACGCCTACAACTCACGAACACCATCACCATCACGAGTCAGAACCCAACAAAAGCGATAGGGTAGCAGTATTATTAATGGGCTACGGCGAAGTAGAAAGCTACGAAGACTTTGCCAACTATAACGAACAGGCTCTCAATCTTCTGACAGCAAAATTTGCTCCCGTACCTACCTGGATTTATCCTGCGATCGCAAAACTATTAGCGATCTTCGATCTCCACGAATGGAGTCACCAACACGATAATTTCATTTCCCCCCACAATGCAATTTTTGAAGAACAAAGAGCGGGAATCGAAAAAGAAATTCAAGCAACCTGGGGCGAGAAGGTTAAAGTTTTCAAGGCGTTTAACTTCTGCGCCCCCCATTTACCCGAACAGGTATTAGCAGAAATCAAAGACCAAGGATTCGACAAAATCTTGATTTATCCTCTGCTAGTGGTTGATTCTATCTTTACCAGTGGCATTGCGGTAGAGCAAGTTAACAAAGCTTTAGCCAATCAAGCAGATGGCGACTCTCATTGGTTAAAAAGCTCTCGCTATATTCCTTCCTTCTTTGACAAGCCAGACTACATTAAATTACTGGCTAATATGGTAGAAGAAAAAATTGAAGCGGAACTAGCTCAAGGGCATTTGGCTTCTCAAATTGGCATCATTTTAATGAATCATGGTTGTCCTCACAAAGCCAAAGGATTTACTTCTGGTATTGATGAAAGTCAGGCACTATACGAACTAGTTCGAGAAGAATTAATTAGCAAGTATCCTCTAATCTCTGTAGGTTGGCTCAACCACGACACGCCATTAATTGAATGGACGCAGCCCAATGTTAAGCTTGCAGCCCAAAATTTAATCGAATTAGGTGCAACCTCAATCGTGATGATGCCTATTGGCTTTGCCACAGAAAACCACGAAACTCTGTTGGATGTAGATCATATTATTCATCATCTACAGCACAAACATTCTGATGTAACCTTTATTCGGATGCCCTGTGTCAACAGTCGCCCTGAATTTATGCAAATGGCAGCAGAGTGGGCGTATCCTCAAATTGAAGCTTTGTTAGAAGATTCTGGCATGACAGTCAATCCTCAATTAGCTAAAGAGCAAGCTCACCATCACCACCATCATCATTAAACATTTTGCTGAAATAATCTCAGGTATCGATCGTTTGATAGTTTTTTGTCCAGGTTTTCTCTTGGGGTCTTATGTCAAAAACTTACGATCGCGCCCAGACTTATGCCCATAGGTCTATTAAATATCGAGCATCGATCGCGTGTCGAACAATTTTCATCGATCGATGCCCGTTATTTGTTTTTATTGTTAAATGTAAGTCTATCTAACGTTCGACTATAAACACCGACCTAAAAGATTCGTACCTTACTGATTCTTCACTTAGTTGGACGAGAATTTCTAAAGGACAGTTTCTATTAAACCAAACATAAGCCCTGACAAAAATTTCAGGATCTTGAGCTAGTTTGGTCAATAAACAAATAGGCGTTCCTTTTCCCCTGGCTACAGCAGCCCTAATTCTATAGTCTGCATGATTGGCAGCCCATTCTAAAAACCAATAGGGTATTCCCGCGCGATCGAAGAATCGATAGCGTATATAGTTGACATCATCAAAAAAATGGGGCTTTTCCAATAAAATCAAGGGAATGGAAATATTGTTTAAAACCTGCCGTGGAAAAGAAATAAATAATCTTTTTAAAATTTCAGCAGGAGTATTGGGATTGCTGGCGATCGAGGTGGCTATTTCCTCATAGTATATATATTGGTAGCGATCGAGATAAATTTGGGCTAGTTGAATGATGATGCTAGCAGAGGTATTGGGATTGCGCGTCAGTTTTTTGGCTTGTTCGATATGGACTTTCATGAAAAGTATATTTCTCGACCGAATCAAAGCAACCGTTTTTTGGTTGAAACGGTCGATCTCTTTCGTGGGATAAAAAAGTGTGGATTAAAGTTGGGAAACTAGAAATATGGGCGTTGGTGAATCAAGGTATGAAAATTAGATTCATTTGCTCGATCTAAATTTCTCAAAAGCTAAGAGCTAAGAGCCCTTCGGGTATGTCCTGCGGACACACTCCGCGAACGGGCGCGTTCCCAAACGGCTTGGCTTCGCCGTGGGGTCGCCCTCACTACGAACAGAAACACTTTATACGTCATACATCAAATCACCAACGCCGAAATATGGATTGTTATAAATTTCAGAATCTAATAACTAAAAACATTTAGTAGTAATACCAATTCGTAAAAAAAAGACTACAGATAGAAAATAGGGAATAGGGAATAGAAAAATGATGTGTAACCTTAATTTAGAGAATTGGTATAAGAATAGACCTATGGGCATAAATTCTGAGCCATTGTAAGTTTTTGACAAATGACAAATAACAAAAACTATCAAATGAACGATACCTAAGATTATCTTTGCTGTATATCCGATCTTTTATATCTGTTAATTTACGATTTCAGCTAATGCTGGCTTGAGCTGGGCATA